>JALSPT010000086.1 GCA_026985785.1 Anaerolineales bacterium | reverse complement strand
GTAAAACACCAACAACACCGCCGCTCCCCACAAGAGGATGGTCACTTGCAAAGGGCGATCGCTGAGCAAAGCCTCCTCCGGCGCGCCGCCGCGCCCTTCCACCTGCACGAGGTAAAGGTAACGAAAAATGCCGTACAACACAAACGGGATGGTCAACATCATCACGTGGTTGCGTGGCAAATTGGGCGCGGAAAAGGTGTACAGGCTATACGAAATCACCGTGGTGGCCGAAGTGATGACGATCAACTGATCCAAAAACGGCAGGGTATAGCCGTCCAACACCTTGCGGTGCTGCCCAGCCCCTTCCGCCAAGAGGGCGAGTTCGGCGCGGCGCTTGCCGAAGCCGATGAAAAGGGCAAACAGCGTGGTGACGATATACAACCACGGTGAAAAACGCTGGACGTGAATAAGCACCACCCCCGCCTCCACCCGCAGCACGAAACCCGCCGCCAGCGTCAACACATCGAGCAAAGGCTCATGCTTGAGGGCAAAGGAATAAGCCAAGTTGAGCAAAAAATAAGCGCCGCCCACCACGAAGAAGGCCGGAGAAAGCGCCCACGAAGCCACTAACGTGCCCACCAACAAAACCGCGACCCCGCCAATGGCCGCCTTCACCGGCAAAGCACCGCTGGCAATGGGCCGCCGCCGCTTGAGCGGGTGGCGACGGTCGGCCTCACGGTCGGCAATGTCGTTGATGACATACACCGCCCCCGAAAGCAGGCAAAACAGCGCGAACCCCGCCACCGTCCGCTCTAACGCCTGCGGATGGGTCAACTGGCGGTCGAACACCAACGCAGCAAACACAAAGGCATTCTTCGTCCACTGACGAGGGCGCAGCGCCCGCACAAAAGCCCACAATACTCGCATAGGGGCATTATACCAGCGCATGGTAAAATATCCTCCTATGAGCATTCAACCCAGTGTGGAAAAACTGTACAAGTTCTTCAGTCTGGAAGCCCAACGGGGGTACGACAACGGGGCGGTGGTAGGCGGCCTGACGCGGATGTTGGAGAACTGGGAAAGCGAAGCCCGCGCCGACGGCCTGCCACCGGAAATCATCCAGGCTGTGGAAGTGCGCCTGCGCGACTACGGACGCCTTTCTCCGGCCTCGCGCGCTGAAGTGCTGCAAGGGCTGTGGCGTCGCATTCAACGCAGCCTTGGCCTTCCCTCCCACCTGAGCCTGCCCGCCACGGCCAAGGCATCTACGCCTGCCGCCCCGACCAATCGCGGCAGCGAGGCGACCTCCGTCGCCGCGCCTCCCCGCAAGGCACCTCCTGCCCCTCCTCTCGACCCCGAAACCCTACACAAACCCGTCACCCTGCTGCCAGAAGTGGGTCCAAGGCGCGCCAAAACGTTGGCCCGCCTCGGCATCGAAACGCTGGAAGACCTGCTCTACCACTTCCCCCGCCGCTACGACGATTACAGCCAGTGCAAGCCCATCCGCCAACTGCGCTATGGCGAGCAGGTCACCGTCCTCGGCACGGTAGAAAGCGTGGCAATCCGCGACCTGCGAGGCGGCAAACTGAAAGCGGTGGAAGCCGTGGTCTCCGACGGCAGCGGCGCGCTGCGGGTGACGTGGTTCAACCAGCCGTGGGTGGCCAATCGCCTGCACAAGGGCATGCCGGTGGCGCTGGCCGGGAAGATCGACCAGTACCTCGGCCGACCGGTGCTCACCAACCCCGAATGGGAGCCGCTGACCGCTGAACAACTGAGCACCAAGCGCATCGTGCCGGTGTATCCGCTGACGGCCAAGATCACCCAACGGTGGATGCGGCGGCTGATGCACCAGGCGGTGAGCGAATGGGCGTCGCGCGTGCCCGATCCCTTGCCGGAAGAGATTCGTCGCCAAGCAAGCCTCCTCGACCTCCCCACCGCGTTGCGTCAGATTCATTTTCCCGACTCGTGGGAAGCACTCGAAGCCGCCCGCAGGCGCATGGCCTTCGACGAAATCTTCCTGCTGCAACTGGGGATGGCGCGCCAGCGGGCTTTGTGGCAACAGCGCACGGCGCGCGCCTTTCAGGTTCCAGAAACATGGCTGCAGGCCCAACTGGAGCGCCTGCCCTTCCAACTCACCGGCGCGCAACGGCGGGCGCTGGACGACATCCGACGCGACCTGGCCTCCGGCCACCCGATGAACCGCTTGCTGCAGGGCGACGTCGGCTCCGGCAAAACGGTGGTAGCCGCCTTGGCCATGGGGATGGTGGTGCATCACGGCGCGCAAGCCGCCCTGATGGCACCAACCGCCATCCTCGCCGAGCAGCATCACCGCAGCCTGCGCCGCCTGCTGGCCGAAGAGGAGGGATTGCTCCAGCCAGAGCAAATCCGTCTGCTGGCAGGCAACACGCCCGCCACCGAGCGGCGCGCCATCCTCGCCGGGCTGGAAAGCGGCGAAATCAAGATCTTGGTGGGCACCCATGCCCTCATCGAAGCGCCGGTGGCCTTTCGCGACCTGCAACTGGCGGTCATCGACGAGCAGCACCGTTTCGGCGTGCGGCAGCGCGCCCGCCTGCGCGCCAAAGGCGAACATACCCACATCCTGGTAATGACCGCCACGCCCATCCCCCGCTCGCTGGCGCTCACCATCTACGGCGACCTGGACCTGAGCGTGATGGACGAAATGCCGCCTGGCCGCCAGCCGGTCGGCACCTACTTGCTGATGCCGCGTGAGCGCGAGCGGGTCTATCGTCTCATCCGCCGCGAAGTCGAAGCCGGGCGTCAGGCGTTCATCATCTACCCCCTCATCGAACGCAGCGACGCCCTGCCCAACACGCCTGCGGCGGTGGACGCCCATCGGGTGCTGCAAGAAGAAGTCTTCCCCGACCTGAAAGTAGGGCTGCTACACGGAAAAATGAAAGCCGAGGAAAAGGAAGCCGTCATGGCGCGCTTTCGCGATGGGGCCTACCACATCCTGGTTTCCACCGCGGTGGTCGAGGTGGGCGTAGACGTGCCCAACGCCACCGTGATGGTCATCGAAGGCGCCAACCGCTTTGGCCTGGCGCAGTTGCACCAATTTCGCGGGCGGGTGGGACGCGGCGGCCAACAGGCTTACTGCGTCTTGATTCCCGAAACCGAAAACGCCGCCGCCGAAAACGAACGCCTCAAAGCCCTGGTGCAAACCACCGACGGCTTTGCTCTCGCCGAGCAGGATCTCAAGCAACGCGGTCCGGGCGAGTTCTTCGGCTTCCGCCAGGCCGGGTTTGGCACCACCCGCCTGAGCCTGGCCGAAGTGCTCGACGTCCATCTCATCGAGCAAGCACGCAACCTTGCCCAACGCCTGATTGGCCAGGATCCCCATCTGCAGATGCCTCCGCACCGGTTGTTGGCCGAGCGGCTGGCGCAATTCTTGCAGCAGGAAGAAGGAGAAATCAGTTAATGGTCAAAGCCGTCTTTCCCGGCAGTTTCGACCCCATCCACTACGGGCACATTGACATCGCCCTGCGGGCTGC
>JALSPT010000085.1 GCA_026985785.1 Anaerolineales bacterium | reverse complement strand
TGCCTTTGCAACGCCCACGCGGCGCGGTAAGGCACTTCACCCAGGCGATACAAGCAACAACGCACCGTTTAGTGTATCCCCATAGCCAACGCCAACAGCACGGGCACGATGAAACCAATGCCCCAGGAAATCAGAGCAAAAGCACCAATATACGCCAACGCCATCCAGAGGGGGTGAGGCTGGCAAAGGCGAGGCGTTTTACCACGCGCCAGGGCCTGGAGTGCCTTGGTGGCTTCTTGCAACGGTTTGCTTCCCCCAGCCCACAGCCAGCGGCTATCGGCAGCAGGCACAACCAGTTTTGCTCCATCGAACGTCCGCAGCCAGGTCTGCCAGGCCGGTGAAAGATGGAGCAGCACCTCGTCGCTCAGCACGACGGCCTGAAAAGCGCCATCGCCCGGCGGGGGGCTTTGAGGTGAATGCACAGCAAAGGCCAGCGAGGGAACTGCGGCTTGCAAAGCGGTTGCCCAGGGCGCTTCGGTGGTGGTCAGGAGTAATACAGGGAAAGCGGTCTCGCCTTGCTCGACGCGGCTGCGTTCTGCCCGTCGATCACTCAGAAGCACGCGGGCATGATATCCCAAGATACCTGCCGCCCACAGCCCCATCCCCACGGCGAAGAGAAACGCCTGAATGCTGAAGCGCCCACCCAGCGCGGCGCGCAGCAGTTGAAAGGCCACGGCTGTGGCAAAGCCCATCAGGCCAAGCAAAGCGGAGAACAGCACAAGGTAAAGATAAGCCCGTCGCAACACGGTTTGTCGGGCGTTTTCGTCGGCGGCGGCTTCGCGCTGGAGCGCCCGCCACGAAAGCGCCCACAAAGGCCCACCAATGAGCAGCAAGGTGATGCCGCCTGCAAGGGCGTCGGGCGAGGCGAGCGTGTCGAACAAGGCGTGGGAAAGGTAACCATAAAGCCCGGCAACGCCGGTGCTCACGCCAGCGGTGAGGGCAAAGTAGGCCACGATGCTGAGGAAGAAGCGGTAGACCGCCGCGCGAGAGGCGCTTTCCCACCGACGGAGCACGACCACCAGCCCCCACTGCGCTCCCACCCAGAGGGCAGTCCAGGGAATGCCCACGGTAACCACCAGGCGAATGGCCGGCCGCAGCCGCACGGTTTCGCCCATCAAAGCGAGGAGCAGCCGGTCGATGGCAAATCCCACCGTGATCAGCCCCGCGCTCAACCCGGCAAGCGCCCACGCCATCAAAAAGCCCACGGTGATCAGGGAACGCCGTTCGGCGGCATCGGCGAAGGTATGGTTCCACCAACACCGCCCCCACCATCCCCAGAGTACACCACCACCGGCCAACAAAACCACCCCCTGGGCCGCAAAGCGGGTAAGCGAAGAGACAGCAAACATGCCCGCCGGCGGCGCAAACACCGTAAGGAGTTGTTGCAGGCCAAATACAACCCATCCCAGGCCATAGGTCATCCACAGGAAACGATACCACCGGCGAACCAGAGCCTGGGTTTCGTTGAAAGCAGGTTCTTCAGCCGCGAGAACCGTGGCTAAATACCACCCTACCAGGGCGTGTACCAGCCCCATGGCAAGGGCGCGTTGCCAAGTGATCCGGGGAAACAGGTGAGCCCAAGCCGGGAGAGGCAACCAGTGTGCCAGCCCCCAGGCAAACAACGCCGCCCCAGCATGAAACACTACCCCCCAGGTCAACGCCAGGGCAAGGTACATGGCCGTGGTGCGTATCGGTGAACGGCGCTCGTCTGCATCTTCGGCTGCAGCGCGCTGCACCCATCGCCAGTGCAGCCAGAAGACCGTGAGACCAATGAGAAAACCCGCCAACGCGCCCGCGAGGGCGTCGGGCGTTTCCCAGGCCGTTCCCCGCAGGGCCTTGGTGAGCAGGGCCGTCAGGCTCCACAGCCATACTTCCAAAGCAGCCAGCACCGCCCCATAAGCGTAAAGCCGTCGCAAGGTAGCCACTAATCACCTCCTGCGGGCGGGCGATCGGGGCAGGATTTCATTTCCAGAGGAGGAAATGGCCAGATAGGAGGAGGTACTTCGATAATCTTCCATCTTCCATTTTCTCGGCGCAACACCATGGAACTGCTATCGCGTACCTCGGCAAGACCACCAAAGGGACCAGTATCATAATAAAACCGCAGCGTGACCCAGGCTTTTTCCCCTTGTTGGCGCACGTCTTCGATGTCCACGGCGGGGAAAAACCGCCAGTTCCCCATGGTCATCTCGAAGACAGTGCGTTGGGGCTTACAAGGGACATTGCCGAGGAGGTCGTAAGCCTTACCCCACTCGCCACGACGAAGGGCCAAGAGGTAATTGTACACTACAGCCTCAGGGGTATTCTCTTGGCGATAGTGTGCCTGACGCTGGCGGTAGAGGGCGACGCCCACCGCCGTCACGGCCAAAAGCGCGATGCCACCTATCATCCAGCGAAAAAAGCGGTCAGTATCCATGACAACCCTCGCTTGACGAGCAATTTCGTTCGGAACGGTATCGAGAGAACAAAGGGAAGCACCAACATTGTAGCAGAAAACACCCCAAACGCCCAAACCCCTCCCGTCAGGGGAGGGGTTTGGGGACAAGCGGGGCTCGGTTTCAACAATCGAAGCACACCGTCGGTACGGGGGTATTGGTGGCGGGAGGTGTGGGGGTAGGCGTGGGGGTTCTCGGCGGAGGCGTAGGCGTTGGTGGCAGAGTATTGGTGGGCGTAGGCGAGGGAATGTTGAAGGTATGACTGACGGTGCACATCCCGCCAAAGGTGAGTTCCACGCTGTAGGTACCAAAGAGTGGACCGTAACCGAATTTGCTTGTCCACGTCCGCGTGGTGTTGCCAGGGAAAGACTTGTTGGAACTCTTGGACGTGGGCGGATCGTAATCGTTGCCACCGTAGTAAGAGCCACCATTCCAGTAAAAACCATCCACATACTGACCACTGTAGATCACTGGCCAGTTGATCCAGGCAAAGGTCAGCGGAACATTGATGGGGTTATCGTTGCGCACCCGCACATTGAGCTGATTGCCGTTAGCGCCACCGCCCGTGAAATAGATAAGGTCACAATCTGGCGTGGGCGTTGGTGTTGGTGTATCTGTAGGTGTCGGGGTATTGGAAGGCGTGGGCGTATTGGAAGGCGTGGGCGTGATGGTAGGTGTCGGTGTGATGGTAGGGGTTGGGGTGGTGGTTGCGGTGCTGGTAGGGGTAGGCGAGGGCTGCGAAATCCATGCTTCCACGTCACAGCGGTCGTCGAAGGTAAGGTGTACGCCCAGATCGCCATAAGGGGCAACTTCATCCCAGTTGTCGTTGAACCATCCGGCGCCCCACCATCCCCACTCATCATTGGCATCCAGGATCACGCCATTATTGGTTTCAGTAGGCGAGTCATAATCCTGGTCAGCATAATAATTATCCTCAAGGGTAATCCAGTCCAGAAAGACGTTGGAATGGTCCGCATCCAAAGTAGGCCATGAAACACGGGTAAACGTCAG
>JALSPT010000084.1 GCA_026985785.1 Anaerolineales bacterium | reverse complement strand
TGGGGTCGATGCCGCCGGTATCGACCACATCGAAAACCACCCCATTCCATTCGGTTTCGGCCACCAGGCGGTCGCGCGTGGTGCCGGGGATCTCGTCCACCACCGCCAACCGCTCGCCCGCCAGGCGGTTGAAGAGGGTGCTTTTGCCCACGTTGGGGCGGCCTACCAGGGCCACTACAGGCCGTGCTGCTTTCGGCATCGTTTGCGCTTCCTATCGGGCGGGTTGCAACGTGACTTCAACGGTCACCGGCAGGAAAGATTCGACCTTGACCTGCTCCTTGAGCACCTCGACAGAGGGCTTGAGCTGGTACGTGCCCACGGTGAGGCCGCTAACATCCACCGTAACGCGCACCGCAGAAGGCTGCAAGCCATCCAAAACCGGCAACGGCCCCGAGAGGATGACGTCCACCAGTTTGGGCGAGATCTCTTTGACCTGGAGATCGGCGCCCAGGCCGGTGACCTCTACCGGCAATGACATGGTCACACTGGTTTCGATCGCCGCTACCCCGACCTGCACCAGCACGGTATCCTCCCCCACCAGGCTGATGCCCTGAGGGAGCACCAGTTTGAGGCGCGCGTCGATGTCGTCCGTCGCGCCGGAAATGTCCAGGGGCTCGGTCTCTACAAAACCCGGCAGGTCGCGCACTTTCTGCGGGTTCTTGGAAAACACCGTCACCACCGGCGGCGAGACCGTAACGTTGGTGATGCGATAGCCGCTGGCCACCTGACCCACCAACCGCACCTTGACGGCCACATCACGATAGCCGCCCAACTGCCGCACCCGCACAGTCACCGCGACATGGTTGGGCTGTATGCTGACGCCAGCCACGATTTTACCATCGGTATCCACCGCTTTGAGCAGGACGTCGCGCTTGATGGTTTCCCGTTCACCACCGATGTAAACCTCTGCTTGCACGGCAGCCACCTTGTCCACCGCGGTTGCAGGGCCGGAGACCGTGACGCGCTGAGGCGACACCACTGGCGCGGAGGCATAATAACCTACCGCTACCTCGCCCCGTAGGTTGACGGTCACGGCCACCTCTTTGCTGGCGCGGCGATCAACGGTAATATTCAGCCGAGAAGGCACCACCGACACCACCTGCACCGGCTGATAGGCCACGTCGACCTGCACCGGGGCGTCATAAAGCCCGGGCTTCAGTTGGCTCAGGTCAACGATTGCTCGCACGCTGTTGGGGTCGCCCTCGATCTGCGCCCACACACTTCGCGGGGCGCGCAGGGTCACCCGTACCGAGGCAGGCAAACCTTTCACGACCATCATCTCATCAGGCAACCCCACCGCCTGAACCGCCACCATGTGAGGGTACACCCGCACCTCGTTGGGATCTTCCGACAGAACCGCCGAGACCCAAACGGTAACAGCGAGAACAAAAGAAAGCAGCAGGGTGCTGAAGTTGCGTTTCAGCCAGCGCCAGAGGCTCATCGCTCGTCCTCCTCCTGCTGCTGAGGCGAGGCCATCAAACGCCGCAGGAAATCCCACAACGTTTGCCACACCGAACGCGAGGGCACCTCCTCGGGGAAGTAGGTGGCAAGGAGCCGCTGAAGCCGCTCGGCGGAGATGCGGTGGAACATTTTACCCCCATGCGCCAATGAAATCGAACCGGTCTCCTCGGAAACGACGACGGCCACCGCGTCGCTCACTTCGGCAATGCCCAGCGCAGCGCGATGACGAAGCCCCATTTGGCGCTCCGGCGAGTGCGCCAGAATGCCGCTGGAAGACAGCGGCAAGACGCACGCCGCGGCGGCAATGCGGTTCCCCACGATGATGACCGCCCCATCGTGCAAGGGCGTATTGGGGTAGAAAATCTGGAGCAGCAACTCCGGGCTGACGTAGGCATCCAGCAGCACCCCCGTGGCAATGGCTTCGTTGAGGGGCGTGATGCGTTGAAAGACGATCAGCGCCCCATGACGGCGGCGCGCCAGCCGTTTGACGGCCTCGACCACCTTGGGGCTCACGCTGGCCGTCGCCACGGCTTTGCTCCGCGGGAACCAAACCTCCGCCTGCCCCAGGCGCTCCAAAGCCTGCCGGATCTCGGGGGCAAAGATCACCGGGATGGCCAGGATGAGCGCCGGGAGGATGGCGCGCAACAGCCACGTAAAGGCTGGCAAATTGATCAAACTGGTGAGCAGTACCACCAAAATGATCAGCGCCACCAACCCCCGCACCAACGCCATGGCTTGCGTGTCGCGCAGCCAGCGCAGCACGGCGAAAAACATCATCGTGACCAGCAAAATGTCAATCGCACTGGCCCACGAAAAGCGCTGGAGCAAAAAAAGAAGGTTGGCAGTCCAATTGGTCATGGTGGTTGTGGTGGTTGGGGGATGGATATGCTAAAATGGCTATGCGAAAGTGCGTCTTGAATTGGCTATGCGAAACACCAACCTCGGCACCCTTTTGCCTACGCGGCCGTGCCGTAGCGCACGGCAATATCGCTCCGGCGGCCTGCCTCGCGGGGCACAAGCCCCACCGCGGCGACCTGCCCCTCGCGCTCCAGGCGAAAGCGGGCCAGCGGCGCAGGCGCTTTGGGGTTGGGGTAAGGGTAATACTCGCTCACCTGCCAGCCGTGCCGCGGAGCCTCCCGCAAGTAAAACACCTGCACCCCACCGATGGGTGCGTCGCCACGAAAAGCCTCCCAGGCCGCGGGGTCGTCGACCCCTTCCACCACTTCCAAAGGCGTCACGGCGCGGTATCCCGGCGGCAACGGCAGCCCCCGCGGGCTAAGCGCCACCCCCGGCACACTTTCCACGAAGCGCAAACTGGACACCATAGCCGAGGCCGGTTGCTGGAAAGCCGCCCGTTCGTCTTTGCGATGGGTCACCATCAAATGCAAGATCACCCCGCCCGCGGCCAGCAACCCAATCCACAAACGCCGATTGAGTTTCGCCGGCAAGAGCAACTCCGCCTCGTAGCCTTGCAACGTGCCTACTTTGAGCGGCGAGGCTCCCAACTTCTTCGCGCCCCGCATGATGGCAATTTTCGTGATGTACTGGTTCCATAGCGGTTCGATGGGGCGCAGAAAGGGGTTGAGTTCAGGACGCACCAACAGGTAGCCCATCCCCTCGCCGTCGTAATCGGGTTCCAGGGCCTCCGGTCGGGCGGCAAACGCCACCACCTCCCCATCGTCGCGGTGCGCCCAGCCTTCGGGGTACTCGAGCGCGTAGCCCCACAGGGGATGCACAAACGTCGGCATCTCACCCTCCGCCGGTCGCGGGAATGTAGGCAATGCGGTCACCATCCTGCACGACGTCCTCCGGCTCGACCTGCAAGCCGTTGCGCATGATGATTTTTACTTCGTCGGCCGGCAGGCCCAATAAGTCCCGCAATTCGGCAAAGGTTGTCCCCGCAGGCACTTCGACTTTTTTCGCCTCACCAATGCCCAGTTCGGGCAGATAGCGCCGCAAGGTAGCAAAAACTCGGACTTCAACCTGCATCGTCACCTCACCGTATCAACCATCGGCAAAGCAGGGACACGGCATCGGCGCCGTGCCCCTGCTCGGTCAAAAGGGATTCAGCCAAAACCCCTACGACTCGTGCACCCAGGCGTACACCTTGTCCAGTTCTTCGTCGGGCACGTCCCAGACCACATTGTGCGGCGGGAGCGGTTCGTAGCGCATGAATTCGGGCAGGCGGTCGTCGAGGTTGGTGAAGCCGGCGCGCTCGTTGAACAGGCGCTCCATCTTCAAAATTTCCTTGCCGATTTCCACCACATCGTTGGCGGAAATATCCCAACCCATCACGCCGGCCACACTCTCGACCATGCCTTCGAAGCCTTCCTGGATGTCCAGGATGGGGAAAGCGATGAAGAGGCAGTAGCCGGTGCTGTCGATGAAAGCAGTCGTAGCCTGGAAAGCGAGCGAAAGTTCGGCTTTGCCTTCGTAGGTCAAGGGGTCCACCTTGCCGCCCACGCCAGCGATCTCCGGGGCGATGGTGTAGCCGGAGGTATGGTCGGCGCCCATCGTGCTGGTGGCGTAGGTGAAGCCGATGCCCTTGATGGCACGCGGTTCGTAAGCAGGCATGGACTGCCCCTTCACGGTGGGCGTGCGGTGCACGCCGAAGACCTTGGCCGTGGCTTCCACGCCGTTGGAAAGCACCCGCCCCAGCGGGGTGCCTTTGGCGATCTCGTCGAACAGCGCCAGCGCGCCCTCTTTGTCGCCAAATTCGAGCAGTCCGCCTTCCATTGCAACGGCGATCGTGTTGCCCATCTCGATGGTGTCCAGCCCGAGGTCGTTGCAGGCCTTGGTCATCTTGGCGACGAAATCCAGGTCGTCGATGCCGCAGTTGGCGCCGAGGGCAAAGGCGGTTTCGTACTCGATGGGCGAGGCAATAATCCTGCCGTCGGGGCCGGGGTAGATGTTGGAGCACTGGATGATACAACCGGGGTGGCAGGCATGGCCGGTCATACCGGCTTTGCGTTTTTCCACCATCTCGGCGATCATCTCACCGGAGATCTTGGCCGCGCCCTCGAACTGCCCGCTGGAGAAGTTGCGGGTGGGCAGGCCACCGGCTTCGTTGATGATGTTCATCAACACGTCGGTACCGTAGGCATTAAGGCCGCCGCCCTTCTTGGTGAGGTCATGGGTCATAATGGCGTTGGTGAGTTTCTTGCGCCCCTTCTTGAACAGGTCCATGTTCTTAATTTCCACGCCGGGGCCGCCCTTGTCGTCGACCACAATGGCCTTGACATGGCGGGCGCCCATCACCGCACCCAGGCCGCCGCGGCCAGCGTAACGGCCAGGGTTGTTCTCCGGATCGTTGACCGAGATGCCCGCGTTGGCCGCCAGCCGCTCGCCTACCGGTCCAATGCCAATGACCGCCGGTTTGTGCTCATAGCGCTCCCACATGATGCGGTCGACTTCTTCCATCCCCTTGCCCAGCAGGTCGGTGGCATCCTCAAATTTCACCCCATCTTTGTTGATGAAGAGATAATACCACTTGCCATCCTTCGGCTGGCCCTCGAGGATGATAGCCGCGATGCCCAGTTTGGCGATCTTCTGGCTGGAAAGGCCGCCCGAATTGGATTCCTTGATGGTGCCGGTCAGCGGGCTCTTGCCACCAAAGGAGGTGCGGCCACTGCTGGGCGCAGCAGGCGTGCCCGAGACCCAGCCGGGGGCGATGACCAGTTTGTTGTTCGGCCCCAGGGGATGGCAGGTGGGGTCCACCTCGTCGAACACAATGGCCGAGGTCAGCCCCCGCCCGGCCCACTTGGCCCACTTCTCGGGGATGTCCTCGTAGGTGGCCGTCAGGTCGGTCATGTTGATGCGCAGAATTTTGCGTGCCATAGGGTGCTCCTTTCTTCAAAGAGTGAAAAAACGATGCGAACACAATGGTTTTACGTCTCGCTCCACCGCCCACGGGGATGATGGTGGAGATAATCGCCGGTTGCAATGGCCTCTCGCAGTCTTGGCGACACCACCGTGCCATCGCGATATTGATAAGGCCAGATATAATCGGCAGCAAACAACCCCAAGTGATCACCCGCATGCAATTCATCATCCAGAGCAATGTGTAATCCCGGCAAATCGGATAGCACCGAGTTCACGAAGATCAATCCTACCTCCTCTGGTTGCAGCCCAAGCGCCGCCAACACATCCCGTATTCGGCTCCCTGTCGGCAACGAGCGCGTGAGCACTGCGACGTGTTTTCCCCCTCCCGCGCGAGCAATTTTGCCATAGAGTGCAATCTCAACTTCCATAAACGTGCCCCTTGCTTCCTCCAGGTTGGGTTCATTATAGCACATGGGCACATGACACCAAGGCAATTATTAGCCTCTTGTATTAAAAATTCTTTCACACCGGAGTGGTATACTTGCACGCAGTCCATCTCGCTCCCTACCGCGCCCCACCAATGGCCGGTGCATAAAGGATGCCACATGTCCCGTCGTTGGCTCACCCGTTGTCCATGTCTTACCGCCGCGCCCACTTGGCTCTTTTTCGCCGCGGTATGGACGGTATTCCCCTTGCTCATCTACGGCCTCCTCCGGGAGGCCCATTCCTACCAAACCGCCATGTTACCTGGCGCCTTGGTGCTCACCGTGGCACTGCTGGCCTTGGGGTGGGCACACCCCACAGTGTATTTTGTGGGGGCGTTGCCACTGGCGGTGCTCAACGTGGCTTACGCCCACACCGCCCATTTTTGGCAGATCGGCGACCTGCCTGTGCGGGTGGAAACCGCCCTCGACTCTTCCCCAGAGGAAAGCCGCGAGTTCTTCAACCAATTCGTCCTCCACGCCAAGTTCACCTGGCTGCTCGCCGCCTACCTCCTCGGCGTACTCGCCCTGGGCGGCCTGTACTGGTATTTCTACCACCGTGGCAAAAAGCCCGCCCATCCCTGGCGGCAACTGGCGCTCGGCGTGGCCGCCGCTGCCGTGGTTACCGCCGCAGGCTGGAGCGCCCTCCAAACCTACCCTGCCACCGCCTTAGGCATCACCATCTACAAGGTGTACACCCGCGTCAACCCCATCTTGGGGCGCAAAGAGCGGGTAGAAGCCTTCATGGCTCAAGCGCCCCCCTTACACTGCACTGCCCCCTATGACAAAATCGTCTTCGTCCTCGGCGAATCCGCCCGCCGAGATCTGATGAGCGCCTACGGCTTCGACCGGCCTACCACGCCGTTTCTGGACAATCTGCCCCACAAGGTGCTCCTGCGCGGCATATCCCCTGCCAACCAAACCATGACCGCCGTGCCCCTCATCATGACGCCTGCCACCGTAGCCGATTACGACAAGTTCTACACCAGCCCCAGCATCGTCTCCGACCTCAAACGTTGTGGCTACCAAACGGTGTGGCTCTCCAATCAGTTGCGCTACAGCCCCTACACCTCCACCGTCTCTTCCATCGCCAGCGAGGCCGACGTGGTGCGCTTTTCTGAAGAGTACCTGCACCTGAGAGGCAGCGCCCCCGACGAGGTGCTCTTTCAAATGTTCTCCCCCAACGACCTGGTAGCGGGCAAAAAACAAGCCTACTTTTTCCATCTCATTGGCTCCCATTTCGAATACCAAAAGCGCTACCCTGCCGACCAGGCGCTCATCCCCCACCCCAAGGACCAGATCGAGGCCTATCTCAACACCATCCACTATACCGACCACGTCCTGCAGCGCATTTTCGAGACCTTCCGGAGCCACAGCCAGAACATGCTCTTCATTTACATTTCCGACCACGCCGAATGGCTGACACCCGAACGAGGCGGCCACGCCCACGCCCATCCCTTTCAGGAAGAATACCGCATTCCGTGGGTTTTCTGGAGCACTTCACCTGACGACCCCAAACTTGCTGCCATTGCCCACGAGGCAGGCGACCAACTGGTCAACAGCGAGGCGCTGGACATTCAAATCCGCTATCTGCTGGGGCTGGAAGCCGCTCCCGGCCTCTCTTTCAGCACCAAAGTGTTCGCTCTGGGGCCGGGGCGAGTGTACGATTACCTGCAATTGCCTGCCCAAGGCGCTCCCGAAACCCACTAAGCGAGGCCGCGATGACTTTCTCCCGGCTTACCTGGTTTGCGCTGAGTCTTGCCGCCCTCGCGCTGGCAGGGTGGACGCTGCAACGCGAGCGCCCTTCCCTCCTTTGGCGCTGGGGGATGGGGTTGCTCGCCGCGGTTGTGGTGCTGTATCCGCTGGAGAGGGTATTTGCCCGCTTGGTTATCTTGTGGCTATACGAAACCCCCTCCCCTCTCCTCGACCGCATCATGGCCAGCCGCCACGCCCTGCCGGTCACCTTTTACCAACACATCGCCGAGCGCGCCCTCGCCTGGGGCGTATGGGGCGCTTTTTTGCTGGTATGGGTGCTGACCGTCGCGCTTCCTCTCCGCCGGCCTCAAAACCGCCGTCGCCTCCTCCGCCACCCGGCGACCCGCGCCGTGGGAGGCGGGCTGCTTCTGCTCGTGGTAGTCTTCGGCGGCTACAACGCCTGGCTTTCGGCGCGCTTTCACCGTCCTCACCCCGTGTTCTACACCGACTGCCACAAAGTGTGGGCGCATCGCCGCAACGCTATACCCCTGGCCGAGCGCGCCTTCGACCAGGGCGCACCCGGCATCGAGATGGACATCCGGTACGACGTCGCACGTCGCGAATTCTTCATCGGGCGCTACGACGAACCCGTCCCGCCGCCCGGCAAACGCGTCCTCCTGGCCGACATCTTCGCTCGCGTCGGGCAACGCGGCTATTTCTGGCTGGACACCAAGACCATCCACCGTCTGACACCGGCGCAGGCGCAACAAGCCGCCCAGGATATGCGCGCCTTACTCGACCGTTTTGGGCTGCGCCAGCGCGCCATCGTCGAGTCCGACCGCCCCTCCAACCTACGCTACTTCGCCGCCGCGGGCATCCACACCAGTTACTGGATCTTCAACATCGACGAAACCGCCTTCCCCAAAACGCCGTGGGCCTTGTGGTGGGCATTGGTACGCATCAAACAGAACTACATCCGCTACGGCTTTTCGGCCATATCCATGGACTACCGCTTCTACACACCGCTGGTACGCTGGATGCTGCGCGGGGCGCGCATCCACCTCTTCACCGTAGACAACCCCACCACCCTCCAGCAACTGGTTTCCCGCCCCGAAGTGAAAGTCGTGCTCACCAACCGCCCCGTTTACAACGACATCACCGCCTGCCATTAGCCGTCGGAGGTTTTATCCATGCATCACACGCCCATTGCCCACCGTGGGTTGCTCTTTGCCCTTTTTGTCGCAGCCGCATTGAGCGGCTGTGCCGTACTGGCACCACCTCCCACACCCACCCCTACGGCAACGGCAACAGCCACTGCCACCGCCACGCCCACCATCACCCCCTCACCCACCGCCACCTTCACCCCCACGGCCACACCCACACCGACCTATACCCCCACCGCCACACCCACGCCGACCGCCACCGCGACGCCCACCGCCACGCCCGGCCCGCCCGTGCTGCGCCAGGGCACCATCGACATCTCCACAGGCCACACGGCCAACTTCGACTACGGCGCGCCGGACATCATCTACCTACCCACCAGCGTCGGCTACCAGATCATGCACAATACGGAAAAGGTCAATTTCCACCAGTTCTACTTCTGGCCGCCCGACTTTGCCGATTGCTACCACGCCTCCTATCCCCACCAGAACAACGCCATTCTATTCGCCAACCCTTACCAACCGGTAGGGCGCACCTATTGCTACATCACCGACCAACGCCGATTGGGCATCATGCACATCGACGGCGCGTATGTCGACGGCAGCGGCACGCCGCATCTGATCATCACCTACATCACCTGGAACGCTTTCCTGCCCTGAGATGCCCCCCTCCGCCCGCTTCCACCTCCACGCCCCCTACCAGCCCACCGGCGACCAGCCGGAAGCCATCCGCCGCCTGGTGGAAGGCGTGCGGCGCGGCTATCGCCATCAGGTGCTCCTCGGCGCGACCGGAACGGGCAAAACCTTCACCATGGCCTCGGTCATCGCCGAGGTGCAACTGCCAGCCTTGGTCCTCGCCCACAACAAGACCTTGGCCGCCCAACTCTACGCCGAGTTCAAATCCTTCTTCCCCGAAAACGCGGTCGAATACTTCGTCTCCTACTACGACTACTATCAGCCGGAAGCCTACGTTCCCCAGCAAGACCTCTACATCGAGAAAGACGCCGACATCAACGAAGAAATCGAGCGCCTGCGCCTGGCCGCCACCACCGCGCTGATGACCCGCCCCGACGTCATCATCGTGGCTTCGGTGTCGGCCATCTACGGCTTAGGCAACCCCGAGGCCTACGGGCGTGGCGTCATCCGCCTGGAAAGCGGCAGCATCTACCGCCGCAATGCCCTGCTGCGCCAACTGGTGGAAAGCCAATACCAGCGCAACGACACCGACCTGCGCCCCGGCACCTTCCGCGTGCGCGGCGACACCCTCGAAGTCGCCCCCGCCTACGCCGACGACACCATTTACCGCATCGACTTCTTCGGCGACGAGGTGGAGCGCATCGCCGAATACGACCTCTGGGGGCATCGGCGCGCCTTCCTGCCCGCCGTGGAAATCTTCCCCGCCAGGCACTACCTCACCGAAGAGGAAAAACTGCAAAAAGCCTTAGCCGACATCGAAGCCGAACTGGAAACCCGCCTGGCCGAACTCAAAGCCCAGGGCAAACTGGTGGAAGCCCAGCGCCTGGAGCAGCGCACCCGCTACGACCTGGAAATGCTGCGCGAGATGGGCTACTGCTCCGGCATCGAAAACTATTCCCGCCACCTGGAGCAGCGCCCGCCCGGCTCGCCGCCGTGGACGCTGATGGACTACCTCCCCTCGGAATACCTGCTCATCATCGACGAATCGCACATGACCATCCCCCAAATCCGCGGCATGTACCACGGCGACCGCAGCCGCAAGCAAACCTTAGTGGAATACGGTTTCCGCCTGCCCAGCGCCTTGGACAACCGCCCGCTGACCTTTGCCGAGTTCGAGCAGCGCATGGGCTACACCATCTACACCAGCGCCACCCCCGGCCCCTACGAAATGGAAAAGGCCGCCCAGGTGGTCGAGCAGATCATCCGCCCCACCGGCCTGCTCGACCCTGAGGTGGAAGTCCGCCCCACCGAGGGGCA
>JALSPT010000083.1 GCA_026985785.1 Anaerolineales bacterium | reverse complement strand
GAATTCGAGCGCGCCGCCGCCCTGCGCGACCGCATCTTCGAACTGCGCGGCCTGCTGGCTTCCGACCCCACGCTCAAGCCGTGGGAGCGGCTGAAGTTGTTGGGCGGCGACGAGGCCCCGCCAGCCTCCACCGCCGCCTGATCCCCAACGCCAAAGCCCCGCCGAGCGGCGGGGCTTTTTTGTTCTTGCCATCACGAAAGAATTACAGGCTCTTGGCCATCTTGGCCGCCAGGTCGGCCACCCGGCAGGAGTAGCCCCATTCGTTGTCGTACCACGAAAGCACCTTGACCAGATTCCCTTGCACCACGGTGGTATTTTCGGCGTCCACGATGGAAGAGCGAGGGTCGCCTTTGTAATCCGAGGAAACCAACGGCTCGGTGGAAAAGCCGAGAATGCCCTTCATCGCGCCTTCCGCGGCGGCCTTGAACGCGGCGTTGACCTCTTCCGCCGTGGTTTCTTTTTCGACCAGCGTGACGAAGTCGACCACCGAGACCGTCGAGGTGGGCACACGGATGGACATGGCATCGAATTTGCCTTGCAGTTCGGGGATGACCTTCCCCACGGCCTTGGCCGCGCCGGTGGTCGTCGGGATGATGTTGATGCCCGCTGCCCGCGCCCGGCGGAAGTCGCGATGCGCCAGGTCCAGGATGCGCTGGTCATTGGTGTAGGAATGCACCGTGGTCATGTAGCCTTTGACGATGCCGAAGTGGTCGTTGATGATTTTCGCCACCGGTGCAAAGCAGTTGGTCGTGCAGGAAGCGTTGGAGACCACATTGTGCTTGGCCGGATCGTAGAGGTGGTCGTTCACGCCCAGCACCACGGTAATGTCCTCGTTCTTGGCCGGGGCTGAGATGATGACTTTCTTTGCCCCGCCGTGCTCGATGTGCGAACGGGCACCAGGGTCGGCAGCCGCGTCGCGGAACACACCGGTGGATTCGACCACAATGTCCACGCCGAGGTCCTTCCACGGCAATTTGCGCGGATCGCGCTCGGCGAACACTTTGACCCGCTTACCGTTGATCAGCAAGTCACCGCCCTCGACCTCCACCGTGCCATTGAAATGGCCGTAATTGGAGTCGTGGGCAAAAAGGTAAGCGTTCATTTCAGGAGGAAACAGGTCGTTGATGGCGACCACTTCCAGTTCGTCGCCGTGGCGCTCGATGATGGCCTTGAGCACCTGCCGGCCAATGCGGCCAAAGCCGTTGATACCGATCCTTACCGTCATCGTTCAACCTCCATGCAGGGGAATGAGCCTGGGCAATTGCAACGCCCTTATCATACCACAGAGCAAACAAAAACCCCGCCATCTGGCGGGGCAAGTGGCGAGGGAGGGATTTGAACCCACAACCAAGGGCTTATGAGTCCCCTGCTCTACCATTGAGCTACCTCGCCATGCGTCCCAAAGTATATGCGGGAGGGCAGGGTTTGTCAATATTTTTCGCGCTCTCTAACTAAACCCTCACTGCCCGAAACGCTGCCACTACACCACATCCTGCCGCCGCAACGTCAACAACGTCAGCGCCACAAACACCACCGTAAACCCTACCAACACACCCCAATCCAACAACAAGTGCCCGATCGTCCGATGGTAATCGATCTCGAAATCCACCGGTGTATCTACCGTGATGGGATCCGGCTCCACCGTCACCTCTTTGGTGACCTCCTCTTCGACCGTTCGCATTTCGTTCTTCTTCACCACCGGCATGGCCACAGGCTGGCTGCAACCGGGCACTTCCTTCATCTCCGAAGTCACCGTCACCGGTTCCCAATCCGGCGCAGGTTTTTCCACCGTCACCGACACCTCTTGGGTGATCTTGCCGGGCACGAAACGGCTTTGCGAGAGCCCGTTCAGCTCTTCGATGTTGACCGACACGCCCAGCGCCTCCGTCGCCCAGCGGGTCAGGGTAAACCGCGAAATCACGCTCGAAGCACCGGGCAAACTGAACAAGGTGCCGGCAAACAAAATTTGGAAGAACAGCACCCCCAAGATGACATACACCACCGTATTGGAACTGGGCGACGCCGCCGAAATCAACAACCCCAATGCGATTGCCGCCACAGCGGCCAAAAACAACGTCCCGTACATTTCCAGCGGAGCGGGCAAAAACACCCCTTTCCGTGGCAAATGCACCTTCAGGCTGATCACAACCAGAAACAGCGCCGCCTGCAACGCCGCGAACAAACCCAACAATACCATCTTGGAAGCAAGATAAGGTATCAGCGAGAGAAAAACTGTCCGTTCGCGGCGATAGACGTGCCGCTCCTTGATGATTTCGTAAGCCGATGAAAACAACCCCAACAGCACAGCCGCCAACGCCATCATAAACAGCAACGCCTGTGCCTTCCCGGCGACGGAGTAAATCGCGCTTTGCGCTCCGGAAGCCAGTTTGTGCGCCAGATGCTGCTCGATCTCCGCGGCGGTGTTGCCCACCAACCATTCGGGCTTCGCGATGACCATGATCAGCCCGGCAAGCAAGGGCATGATCAAGAGCAAAATCGCCAACAAGACGCGATCCCGCAAGATCAGGTTGAAATATCGGCGGGTCAGATACACGAATTGCCGCCCGATACCGGGGCGGC
>JALSPT010000082.1 GCA_026985785.1 Anaerolineales bacterium | reverse complement strand
TTCCACGCCCGCCTCCCACGCGCCGCGGGCAATGGCTTCGTTACCGCTGAGCAGGGCTTTTTCCATCGAAACCTCCGGGGGGGCAGGTAGTCGGTGAGTCAAATGGTCGTTTAGTCAAATAGTCGGGTGGCCAAGGAAGTCGAGCAACAAAGGGTTGAACGCTTCCGGGCGCTCCTGGGGGAGCATGTGGGGCGCATCGGGCACCAGGGCCAGGCGGGCGGCGGGCAGCGCCGCGGCGATGGCTTCGGCATGGCTGGGCGGGGCGTATTCGTCCGCCGTGCCCTGCACCACCAGCGCCGGGGCCTCCACCTGCCGCAGCAGGGGGCGGGCATCCCACCCCAGCACGCCGGGGCGGTGCCAGCCGTGGTACCACATCTCGAACACCGCCGCGCCGCGCCCGCCGTGGGTGCGATCCAGCGCCTGGCGGAAGGCTTCCGAGGTTTCGTAAGTGCGCCGCAGGGCTTCCATGCCGGGCTGCATGGTAGGGTCGACGTACACATGCGCGGCCACCGTCACCAGGGCGCGCACGCGGGCAGGGTAACGGGCGGCAAAATAGAGGGCAATGGTGCCGCCGTCGCTGTGCCCCACCAGCGCCACCCGTTCCAGCCCCAAGGCGTCGAGCAGGGCGTGCAGGTCGTCCACATCCGGCTCGAACCAGGGGGTGTGCAGTCGCGCCCGCGGCTCGGAAGCGCCGTAGCCCCAGCGGTCGTAGGTCAGCACCCGGAAGCCCGCTGCCACCAATGCGGGCACCTGGGCGCGCCACGCGCTGCTGCTCCCCAGGCCGTGGTGCAAAAGCACCACCGGGAAGCCCTCGGGAGGGCCGTGGAAGGTGTAGGCCAGGCGGTGCATGGCAGGAGAAGGCACAAGGGCAAGAAGCGAGTTGCCGGTTGCAAGGTGCAGAGCCACCGTTACAACGGGATGTTACCGTGTTTCTTCGGCGGGTTGGAATCGCGCTTGTTTTGCAGCATTTCCAGGGCGTTGATCAGGCGCGGGCGGGTTTCGCGCGGCTCGATGACGTCGTCCAAATAGCCGCGTGCGGCGGCAATGTAGGGATTGGCAAACTTGCGCCGATATTCGGCCACCAGTTCGGCCTTGCGCGCCACCGGGTCCTCGGCTTCGGCGAGTTCCCGCCGGAAGATGATGTTCACCGCGCCATCCGGGCCCATCACGGCCAGTTCCGCCGAGGGCCAGGCGACGTTGAAATCGCCACGCAGGTGCTTGCTGCTCATGACGTCGTACGCGCCGCCGTAAGCCTTGCGGGTCACCACGGTCAGTTTGGGCACCGTAGCCTCGGCGTAGGCGTAGAGCAGTTTCGCGCCGGAGCGGATGATGCCGCCGTATTCCTGCACCGTGCCGGGCATGAAACCGGGCACATCCACAAAGGTGAGCAGCGGAATGTTGAAGGCATCGCAGAAGCGGATGAACCGCGCCCCTTTGACCGAGGCGTTGATATCCAGCACGCCCGCCAGCACTGCCGGCTGGTTGGCGATGATGCCCACGGTGCGCCCCGCCAGGCGGGCAAAGCCCACCACGATGTTGGGCGCAAAGTGCTCGTGAATTTCGTAAAAGTCGCCGTTGTCCACCACCAGGCGGATGACCTCTTTGATGTCGTAAGGCTTGCTGGGGTCGTCGGGGACGATGGTGTCGAGGGCTTCCTCCATCCGCAGCGGGTCGTCGCCGGTTTCGACCAGTGGCGGGTCTTCCATGTTGTTCTGCGGCAGGAAGGAAAGCAACCGCCGCACGGCCATCAGGGTCTCGGCCTCGGAATCATGCACGACGTGCGCCACGCCCGACTTGCTGGCGTGAACCTCCGCCCCGCCCAGGTCTTCGAAAGTGACTTCCTCGTGCGTGACGGCTTTGACCACATCGGGGCCGGTGACGAACATGTACGACGAGCCGCGCACCATGAAAATGAAATCGGTAATCGCAGGGGAATACACCGCGCCGCCCGCCGCGGGGCCCATAATGACGCTGATTTGCGGAATCACGCCCGAGGCCAGGGTGTTGCGCAGGAAAATCTCCGCGTAGCCGCCCAAGGAATCCACCCCTTCCTGGATGCGCGCCCCGCCCGAATCGTTCAGGCCGATGACCGGCGCGCCGTTCTTCAAAGCCATGTCCATGATCTTGATGATTTTGCGGGCATGGGCTTCGCCCAGGCTGCCGCCCATCACGGTGAAATCCTGCGAAAAGACATACACCAAGCGCCCTTCGATGGTACCCCAGCCGGTCACCACGCCATCACCCAGGAAACGCTTTTCTTCCATGCCAAATTCGGTCGCCCGGTGGGTGACGAACATGTCTATTTCCCGGAAGGAACCGCGATCGAGCAGCAACTCCAGGCGTTCACGGGCGGTCAGTTTGCCCCGTTTGTGGCGGGCTTCGATGCGCTTGGGACCGCCGCCCAGGCGCGCCTGGGTTTTCATCTTTCGCAGGCGTTCGATTTTGGGGTCGGGCTGTTCACTCATCGTTTGCTCCAAAAAGGGAATTCCAGATTGGCGGGGTGGTCAATGCCAACACCGCGAGCACAACCGTGGCCGTCAAAGCCACGGCAAAGCGCTCATCGTAGCGAAAAACGGCGTTGCGTGTCAGCGCAAAGCGATCAAGCCACCAGAAAGCACCAAACAACGTGACCGTGGCCGCCGTCGCTGCCGCAGCCCAGCGATGACCGGTCAACAACATCAGCCAGGTCGTGAGCCCCGCCACCAACCAGGCCGCGCCGCTCACGACCAGATACAGCCACGGCACCTCCAGCGGCAAAGTGCGGAGCCACGCCGCCCCGTGCCACGCGGCCCAAAGGCGGAAGCCGCCCCAAGCCGTTATGAACAACACCACAGCCTGGAGAAAAGTCGCGGCGAGAAACGAAACCGCTCTGGCCCCTGCGCCACGCGCCTTCATGGGATTTCCAGCGTGATTTTACCCAACTGCTCGCCGCGCGCCAGCCGCTCCTGGGCTGCCCGCGCTTCGGCCAGCGGGAAGGTTTTGTCGAGCACCGGCTTGAGTTTGCCCGCAAACACCAGGCGCATCACTTCCCGAAAGTCCTTCTGCGGCGACATGGTCGAGCCGACCACGCTGAGGTGCTTGCCGAAAATGTAGCGATTGTCGATCTGGAACTTCGGCCCGCCGGTGTTGCCCACGGTGAGGATGCGCCCGCCCTTGCGCGCGGCCTTGAAACTCAGCGGGAAGGTGGTGCCGACGTTGTCCACCACCACATCCACGCCGCGCTTGCCGGTCAGGCGATAGACCTCCTTCGCCCAGTTGTCGGTTTGCGAGCGGTCGATGAGGAAATCCGCGCCCAGCGACTCGGCCAGCGCCAGTTTTTTGGCATTGGAACCCACCACGACAACGCGGCACCCCGCGAGTTTGGCAATCTGGATGCTGGCGGTATTCACGCCGCCGGAAGCGCCGACTACCAGTACCCACTCGCCCGGACGCAGGCCGCCGCGGGTGATGAGCGAATGCCAGGCGGTCTGGAACACCAACGCCGCGGCCGCGGCTTCCCGATAGCCAAAGCCCTCGGGCAGCGCCATCAGATTGGCCTCCGGCACAACCACATACTCGGCGTAGGTGCCGGCGCGGGTTTCGCCCAGCAGTTGCCAGTGCTCGCAGAGGTTATCCTGCCCAGCGAGGCAAAACTCGCACTTGCCGCAGCCGATGTTGGGGTTGATGACCACCCGAGCGCCCACCTGCCACCGGGTGACGCCCGCGCCCACCGCGGCCACCTCGCCCGCGCCATCCGCGCCGAGGATGTGCGGGTAGGTCAAGCGGATGCCCGGCCAGCCCTCCCGCACCCACAAATCCAGGCGGTTGAGCGCCGCCGCCCGCAGCCGCACCAGCACCTCGCCTGCGCCGGGCTCAGGCGTGGGCAGGTCGCCATACTGCAACACCTCAAGGCCACCGTGTTCGTGAAAGAATACGGCTTTCATGTGTGACGCTCCGCGTTCAATGGCGAATGAGGAATTGCGAATTGCGGGAATGCCCCCGCAATTCGCAACCTCGCAATTCGCAATTTTTCACACCCGCAGGCCGGTTTCCAGGCGGGCGATGACCAGGCGCTGGATTTCGCTGGTGCCTTCGTAAATCTCGGTAATCTTGGCGTCGCGGAAGAAGCGCTCCACGGGCAATTCTTTGGAATAGCCCATGCCGCCGTGGATCTGCACCGCAGCCCAGGCGCAGTACATCGCGGTTTCAGCGGCAAAGAGTTTGGCCATCGAGGCTTCCAGGGTGTAGCGCGCGCCGGTTTCCTTGGCCTTCTCCTTGGCCAGGGCCGCGTTATAAGTCAAAGCACGGGCTGCCTCGATGCGGGTTTTCATATCCGCAATCTTGAAGCCCGTGCCCTGGAACTCGCCAATGGGGTGGCCAAACGCTTCGCGTTCCTGCACATACTGGCGGGCGGCCTCGTAAGCACCCTCGGCAATGCCCAACGCCTGCGCCGCAATGCCAATGCGGCCGGCGTCGAGCACCGCCATGGCAATCTTGAAACCTTGTCCCTCCTCGCCAATGCGGTTCTCGACCGGCACTTTGACATTCTCAAAGCCGATTTCGCTGGTGGCCGAGGCGCGGATGCCCAGTTTAGGCTCCTTGCGACCGCGCACCAGCCCCGGTGTGTTGCCTTCCACGATGAACGCCGTGATGCCCTTGTGCCCCTTGGAGGGGTCGGTCATGGCAAACACGACGAAATAATCGGCCACCGGGCCGCTGGTAATCCAGTTCTTGCGCCCGTTGAGAATGTAATAGTCGCCCTCCCGCACGGCGCGGGTGCGCATGTTGGCGGCATCGGAACCAGAGGAAGGTTCCGTTAACGCATAGGCGCCGATGGCTTGACCCGACGCCACCGGCACCACATACTTTTGCTTCTGCTCTTCTGTGCCGTAGTGGAGAATGCCATGGCAGAAGAGCGAGTTGTTGACCGACATAATGGTGCCGTGGGCGGCATCCACCTTGCTGATCTCGGCTTCCGCCAGCACATAAGCCAGGGTATCCATGCCCGCACCGCCGTACTCTTCCGGCACTTCGATACCCATGAAGCCCATCTCGCCCATCTTGCGGATGGTTTCCATTGGGAATTCGCCGCTTTCGTCGTACTCCGCAGCCACCGGGGCGATTTCCTGCTCAGCGAACTCGCGCGCCGCTTGCTGAATCATGCGGTGCTCGTCGGTCAAAATGTGCTCGAAAGCAAAACGGCCCATCGCACAACCTCCAGTATAAGGAAAAGGTTATCTGGGGCAAAAGCTCCAGTGAGAAAGACAACGCCATGTTGCCATTATAGCACGCCGCCGTCGGCGCGCCCCCAGCAAAGGGGCACGAATTGTGCGCCGGGGAAATGGGGAGAAGAAGACGCCAAAAGGGGAAACGCAGAGGCACGGAGGAGCGCCGAGGCGCAAAGGGAGACGCCAAGGGCTCCAAGAGAGACGCAAAGTGCGCCAAGAAAATCTGCGCTATCTGCGTCGTCTGCGTTCTGCTTTTGGCGTACGGCACCCCGGTGCCGCTTCCCAAAGCGGCCACAAGTCGCCGCACGCCAAAAAAAGTTCTCAGCGGGGGATAATCGCTCAACCAAAGCGCCGCAAGAGGCCAAAAAACGCCAACAACACCACCACCGCGGCCACCCCCCATCCCATCGCCCTCACCAGCGTAGCATCGGTCAACACCACCGGGTTAGGCGGCAAGGGGGTAGGTGTGGGCCAGCGGGGCGTGGCGGTGGGCGTCAGCGTGGCCGTTGGTGTCGGCAGAAGCGTTCCCCCAGCCAGCAACCCCGGCGTTGGGGTCTCCACCGGTGTGTAATTGCGCACCCGCACCGGTGCCCGCACTTCGAAACGGCTGCCGCTGGCCGTGGTGACCACCAACCGCAGAACATAGTCGCCATCCGTCAACACGGTGGTATCCCAACGAGCGATCAAGCCCCCATGGGTAGGGATGTGTTTCTCATCAATGAGAAACCACGTCTGGGTAGGGTCGTCCGCGTAGCCAAAATACAAATCGGCTTGCCGAAAGCCCGGCACTTCAGTCGCCCCCAGCACACGCACCAACCCACGCACCACCTGGTGCGGAACCGGCGCGGTCAACATGACAGGCGCGGGAGTCGGTGTCATCGCCTCCACGCGCGGCGCGCCCAGCCACCACCCCAAGCAGACTACCCAAATCACCAGCCAACGGCCATACCGCATACACGCCTCGGGAAAAGCCACGGGGCACGTCAGGTGCGCACCCCGTGGCCATCTTTCAATCAGCCAGGTCGGCCACGTCTTCGGCCACACCTTCGGCTGCAAGATAATCTTCCAACCGCGGTTGAACGCTTACCCGTGTGATCGTGCGCTCAACAACCGCTTTCGTTCCCCCGATGTTCAACTGGCGGAACAAGCGCCGGAACTGCGCGTCCCAATCGTGGAACACTGCCTCTTTGACCTCGTCAGGAAGCGCCCAAATCTGCTTCTTGAACGGCTTGAGCGCCCGCTTGCGGGTCTTGTAGTAGAACTGCTCGTCGGTCATACCGGGCTTACGCTCGTGGGCGTGGTGCTCCCGCAAGTAGGCGTACACCGCTTCCAGCAAATCGGTGGGCATGTGGTTATACAGGATGTTCATAAAGTTGGTGGCCAAGTGGATCTCACACGCCTCGGCCTCGGGGAACTTGCTGAACGCATCCTCCGGCAAGGTGGAAGCGCCGTGCTGCACCGCGCCGGCCATCCCATACACTTCGCGCGCCACCCGGCTAAGGTGTTTGAGGGTCTCGAAGTCCACCTTCACCTTGGCTATCGTGCCATCCGGCAGCACCACGCCGCCGTGCGAGGTACCAGTCTGGATGCTGATCTTGCTCAGCCCCACTGCGCCAGGGGCGATTTCGGCCAGGTGGGCATTGTAACCATCCATGTACGCTCGTAGTTCTGGCTCGGTGGAGTTGTGCCCTCCTACTTCGCCGATTTCGCCTCCCACCGAGATGGTGATGCCCTCAGGCTGAATCTGACGAAGATAAGCCGTCAGTTCCGCCGAAAGTTTGTAATTCAGCTCCTGTTGCTCGGGAATGGTGGGCTTGGAGAGATCGACCAGGGTGGAAGTATCGACGTCAATGTTGTAAAACCCGGCGCGCACGGCCTCGAGGCTCAGGTCGCGCACCGCCTGCACTTCGGCGTCGGGGTTTTCGGCAAAACGCGAGGGCGAAATCTGAAAATGGTCGCCCTGGACGAACACCGGCCCCCGGAAACCCTCGGCAATGGCAGCAGCCAGGATCTGCGCCATGTACTCCGCCGGGCGCTGATCGGTGTAGCCGATCTCCGAGCGGGCAATTTCGAAGATGAACGCCCCCGCGTCGATGGCCAGCGCATTTTTGAACACAGCCCGGGCGGCAAGGAAGGGCAGCACCCGGAGGTTCATCGCAGGCACGGTAAACGTCGGCGCCACTTCGCCGCGCCCACGCGCCAGGTAAAGGTCGTTGATCGAAGAGGGCACAATGCCCAGGTCGAGCGCCGCGCCGCGGATAAGGAAATGCACCAGCGCCCGATCTGGCTGCGCTCCAACCGCGGCTATTTCAGAGAGGCGAGGCAAATGACGTTTGAGCGCCTGCTCATCCTCCACCCGCACCGTGCCCCCTTCGACACGCAAAGCCCCATCCAAACCAGCCAACAAGTTTTCCAAAGCAGTCATTGAAGAAATCCTCCTAAAGCAAAAATGCACGACGTGATGAGGCGATTATACCGCGCCCGCGCCTGCGACGCTCATTTGGCGACAACGTACTGCATCCCCCCCACCTGCCGCACCAAGCCCTTGAGTTCCATCAAGGTCAAAGTCGCCGTCACCTGGGCCACCGGCAGGCCGCTGCGGGCGCTGATTTCGTCGAGATGGAGCGGCTCTTCGCCCAGCAGGTCGAGCAAACGGCGCTCGGTGGCGTCCGCGGGGAGGGTGCGGCGGGCTTCGCGCTGGCGCGTCAAAAGGGTGACGTCCAAGGCATCCAAAACATCTTCTGGCCGGGTCAGAGGCGCAGCCCCCTGGCTCAGCAACCAATTGGTGCCTTCACAGCCCCCGGCATAGATATTGCCCGGCACGGCGAAAACATCCCGGCCCTGATCGGCAGCAAACGAAGCAGTGATGAGTGCGCCGCTTTTTCGCCCCGCCTCCACCACCACCACGGCCAGGCTCAGCCCGGCGATGATGCGGTTCCGCTGGGGAAAATTTCCCGCCTCGGGTTTGCTGCCCGGCGGGAATTCGCTCAACAACGCCCCCTGGTTGGCAATTTCGGCAGCCAGGCGGCGATGTTCTGGCGGGTAGATGACATCCACACCACTGCCCAACACCGCCAGCGTGCGCCCACCGCCTCGCAAAGCCGCCCGGTGCGCGGTTGCATCTACCCCTCGCGCCAAGCCACTGACCACCGTTACGCCATGCCGCGCCAACACAGCAGCCACGTCTTCCGCCACCCGCCGTCCATAGGCGCTCATCTTACGCGTGCCCACCACCGCCACCGCCCAATCGTCACCATCCTGGAGCCTACCGCGCACGTACAGCACCGGCGGCGGGCTATCGATGCGCTTCAGGCGCTGGGGATACTCCCCATCTTCCCAGGTCAACACCGCAATGCCCTGTTGCTGCCATTGCTCCCACAAAAGGCGCAAATTCAAGCGAGAGCGCAGGCCCAGCAGAGCATCGGCCACACCTTCCGGCAATCTGGCCGCCAAGAGCGCCCCGCGCGAAGCCTGCCAGGCCGCCTGCGCGCTGCCAAAGTGCGCCACCAAGCGGCGAAAGCGCGCCGGCCCAATGCCCTTGACCATGCTCAACCCCACCCACGCCAGGCGTTCTTCCAATTCCATACGATACTGCTCCCCAAGGTTGCCGTCCCACCGGTGATGCAGTCAGCATACCACAGCGGTAAAAAAGGCGTCAAGCGCAAAATAGCGCCGATTTTCTCACGAAAAAGGCCGGGAATCTGGTATAATCTGCGCCGCAAGCCACCGTAGCTCAGTCGGAAGAGCATCCGCCTCGTAAGCGGACGGTCACGGGTTCAAGTCCCGTCGGTGGCTCTCGAAAAAGCCCCACGCGGGGCTTTTTTGTTGGCGTGCTATAATTGGGGCGCTTTTAAGATGGAAGGTGCTGGTACAATAGCGGGCGGATTTTGCTGAAAGCCCTCTCTGGCCGAGCAAAAAACACCAAACTTCCCCCCCCAACTGGCGGGGAAAAGGGAGTGCAGGCATGTTTCCCCATTACCACGCTGTCATCATGGCAGGCGGTAGCGGCACCCGCTTGTGGCCGCTTTCCCGCCGTCGACACCCCAAACATCTGCTCGCTTTGCTGGAGTCGTCCACCCTGTTCCAAAGCACGGTGGCGCGACTGCAAGGCATGTTTCCCACAGCACGTGTCTGGGTGGTGACGGTCGAAGAGCAAGTCCGGCAAATCAAGCAACAAGCGCCTGCCATTCCGGCAGAGAACTACCTGCCCGAACCCGCGCCGCGCGGCACCGCCTCGGTAGTAGGGCTGGCCGCCATTGCCCTGAAACACCGCGACCCTCACGCGGTGATGGCGGTATTGCCCTCTGACCATTTCATCCGGCATACGCGCCTCTTTCACCGCCTGCTCGAGGCGGCCTATCTGGTGGCTCAGGAAGGCTTTTTGGTCACGCTGGGCATCAAACCCACCTACCCCGCGACCGGCTACGGCTATATCCAGCGCGGAGAGCCTTTGGGGGTGTATGCTGACATGAAGGCTTACCATGTGCGGCGTTTCAAAGAAAAGCCCGACCCGGTGACCGCCCGAAAGATGCTGGCCGCGGGTGGGCATTCGTGGAACTCGGGGATGTTCGTCTGGCGGGTGGACGTCATTTTGGCCGAAATCCGCCGCCAGATGCCCGACCTGCACGCCGCGCTGGAACGCATCGATGCCGCCTGGGACACGCCGCAACGCCAGGCCGTGATCGAGGAGGTATGGCCTGGGTTGCAGACGGAAACCGTGGACTACGGCGTGATGGAAGGCGCAGAAAAAGTGGCCGTCATCCCCGCCCAGGGCTTGGGATGGAGCGACGTCGGGAGTTGGGAGGCGTTGTTCGACGTCTTGCCAACGGATGAGGACGGCAACATCCTGCGCGGCGGGCAGCATATCAGCATCGACGCGCGCGACAACCTGGTGTTCGTGCAAAACGGGCGGCTGCAAAAACTGGTGGCCGTTTTAGGCGTGGAAAACGTGGTGGTCGTGGACACCGAGGACGCGCTGCTGGTATGCTCACGCGACCAGGCGCAGCGGGTGAAGGAAATCGTGAAACGGTTGCAGGACGAAGGCCGAGAAGCCTACTTGTAATTGAGTATAATGAAATGGCGGAGGTGTGAAATGCCTGCCACGATCACCGTGCCGGTCGATACCGAGATCGCAGAGTTGTACGCCCAGGCTTCTCCAGAGATTCGGCGAAAAATCCAGTTGTTGTTGAGCCTGCAAGCGAGAGAAATCCTCTTGTCTTCGCAACCGTTGCCTGAAATCATGGACGAAATCTCCCGGCGCGCACAGGAACGTGGGTTGACGCCCGAACTTCTGGAGTCACTTTTGGATGAAGGCTAAACCGCGTTTTGTGCTCGACACCAACGTGGTGATCAGTGCTTTGCTGCTCAAGCAGTCTCTCGCCCGGCGAGCCTTCGATCACGCGTACGCCATTGGGGAAATCCTGATTTCTCCAGAGACCATCAGCGAACTTTACGACGTGCTGCGGCGCGAAAAATTCCAAAAGTACGTCACCGAAAAAGAACGGGCGGCGTTCCTCACGGCTTTTGTCCAGGCCGGACGATTGATCAAGGTAACCCATCGTGTGGCAGTTTGCCGAGATCCCAGAGACGACAAATTCCTGGCGTTGGCGCTCAGTGGCGAAGCAGCCTGCATTATCAGCGGTGACAAGGACTTACTGGCATTACACCCTTTTCGAGGCGTGCAGATTTTGACACCGCGCCATTTTCTGGCCACCTGGGAAAAAGAAGCGCCCTAAAGCCATCACGGGGCAGAGTGCTGGGCTGCAAACCAGTACAACGCCTTTTTACGGAGGCCATCTTGGAAGCCTACTGCGTCAAATGCAAGACCAAACGAGAAATGAAAGACCCCAAGCCGGTATTCACGGCCAGCGGCACACCGGCAACCGAGGGCGTTTGCCCCGTCTGCGGCACCAAAATGTTTCGCATGGGGCGCACCCCCGCCCATGAAGGGCTGGAACCCCCTCCTCCCAGCGAACGCAAGCGCAAAAAGAAAACCAAAGCCCCCACCCGCCGCAAAGGCAAACTTGTCATCGTGGAATCGCCGGCCAAAGCCCGCACCGTGGGGCGCTTCTTGGGGAAAGGCTACACGGTCAAAGCCTCGGTGGGGCACGTCCGCGACCTGTTGCGTTCGCAACTCTCGGTTGACGTGGAGCACGATTTCCGCCCCAAATACCGTGTGCCCAACGAAAAGCGCAAAGTCGTCAAAGAACTCCAGACGCTGGCCGAAAAAGCCGAGGAAATCTACCTCGCCACCGATCCCGACCGCGAAGGCGAGGCCATTGCGTGGCACCTGATGGAGGCCACCGGCATGGAACCGGAGCGGACCAAGCGGGTGGTATTCCACGAAATCACCAAGCCCGCCATCGAGGAAGCCTTTGCCCACCCGCGCGGGTTGAACATGGACCTGGTGAACGCCCAACAAGCCCGCCGCGTGCTCGACCGGCTGGTCGGCTACACCCTCAGCCCCATCTTGTGGCGCAAAGTGCGCAGCCGACTCTCAGCCGGGCGCGTACAATCGGTGGCGCTGCGCATGGTGGTAGAGCGGGAGCGTGAAATCGAAAACTTCACGCCGGAGGAATACTGGACGATCGACGCCGAATTCCTACCCGAAGGGTTGAAGAAAACCTTTTCCGCCCGGCTGACCAAAATCGACGGGAAGGACCCCGCCTTACCCAACGAGAGCGAAACGCAGGCCGTGGTCGCCGACATGCAACACGCAACTTACACCGTTGCAAAGGTCAAACGCGGCCAACGCAAACGCCGCCCGGCAGCGCCGTTTACCACCAGCACGCTCCAGCAAGAGGCCTCCCGCCGGCTGGGTTTCACCGCCCGCCGCACGATGGCCCTCGCCCAGCAACTTTACGAAGGCATCGACGTCGGCAACGGGGGACGCACCGGCCTGATCACCTACATGCGCACCGACTCCACCAACGTCTCGCCCCTGGCGCAAAACGAGGCCCGCGCCTACATTGCCGCGCGCTTTGGTGAGACCTTTGTGCCCCCCAAGCCGCCCTTCTACCGCACCCGCGCCCAACGCGCCCAAGAAGCCCACGAAGCCATCCGCCCCACTTCGGTAGAGCGCACCCCCGAAAAGGTCAAACCGTACCTCAGCCGGGACCAATACCGCCTCTACCGCCTGATCTGGCAACGGTTCGTGGCCTCGCAGATGGCAGCCGCCGTGTACGACACCATCTCGGTGCAGGTCGCAGGCCAAGGAGAAAAACACACCTACCGCTTGCGGGCCTCGGGCTCCTCCGTCCGTTTTCCCGGCTTTCTGGTGCTCTACGAAGAGGCCCGCGACGAGGACAAGCAAGAAGAAAGCAACGTGGCCATCCCGCAAGACATTACCGAAGGACAAGCATTGCGGCTGGTCAAAATCACCCCCGAACAACACTTCACCCAGCCGCCGCCGCGCTACACCGAGGCTACCTTGGTGCGCGCCCTGGAAGAAAACGGCATTGGCCGCCCCTCCACATACGCGCCCATCCTGAGCACCTTACAGCAGCGCGGCTACGTCAAACGCGAAAACAAACGCCTCGTGCCCACACAGACGGGCAAACTGGTCAACGACCTCCTGGTGGAGCACTTCCCCGACGTGATCAACACCGGCTTCACCGCTAAAATGGAGGAAGACCTGGACAAAGTAGCAGCAGGCAAAACGCCGTGGGTCGAAGTGGTGCGAGAATTCTATTTACCCTTCTCGAGAGCCGTTGAAAAAGCCGAAAAAGCCATCCCCGAAATCAAACAAGAACCCGAACCCATCGGGCGCAAGTGCCCTCAATGTGGGGGGGAACTGGTCATCCGATGGGGGCGCTATGGCAAATTCATCGGTTGCGCCAACTTCCCCAAATGCCGCTATACCGAGCCGTGGTTGGAAAAAATCGGGGTCAAATGCCCCAAATGCGGCGGCGAGATCGTTGAACGACGCACCCGGCGGGGGCGCATTTTCTACGGCTGCGCCAACTATCCCGAATGTGACTTCACCTCGTGGAAACGTCCCTTGTCCACCCCATGCCCCCAATGCGGAGGGCTGCTGGTCGTCGCCAACAAATCATCGGCGCAATGCACCGCGTGCGGTGCAACGTTCCCTCTCGACGAAGTCTCCCCCCAAGAAGAGAAAAACGAAAGCGAGAAAGTATGATACGCGCGCCCTGGCACACCTCTTGCACATGCAAAGATAGTTGCATTTTCTGCCTCTCTGGGCTACAATAAAACC
>JALSPT010000081.1 GCA_026985785.1 Anaerolineales bacterium | reverse complement strand
CCTCCCATGCCACCGAGCACGGCAGCATGGCATCTGCGGTATAATTGAAGCCCGCATGGGCATGTGGCGGAATTGGCAGACGCGTCAGACTTAGGATCTGGTGCCGCAAGGCGTGTGGGTTCGAGTCCCACCATGCCCATTCATCACGTCTTACGCATCGCCACCGGCAGCGCGCGGGGGTGATATAATTTACCCGTTTGCTTTTGAATTCTTCGAGAGAGGTAGAGCCTTGAAAGTCACAACCGAACACCGAGATGACCATCAGGTCAAACTGACGCTGGTGCTGGATACCCAGGACCTGGAACGCGCCAAGCGGCGCGTGGCTCGCGAGTACGCCCGTCGCCTCAAATTTCCTGGCTTTCGCCCCGGCAAAGCGCCTTACGAATTGGTTGTCCGCCGTGTGGGGGAAGACACCATCCAAGACGACGCCATCGAGCAGTTGCTGGGCGAGTACTATCCCAAGGCGTTGGAGGAAGCCGGCATTGAACCTTTTGCGCCGGGCAAACTGGAGCAAGTCGTTTCCACCGATCCACCGACTTTCGAACTGCTTGTGCCGCTCAAACCCGAAGTGGATCTGGGTGATTATCGCAGCCTGCGCCTACCGTTCGAGCCGCCCACCGTGGACGAGGAGATGATAGACCAGGTGGTGGAAAGCTATCGCCAGATGTTTGCCGTGGTCGAGCCGGTAGACCGCCCTGCCGAGGTGGGCGATATCGTGTACGTGAACGTAAGAGCGTACGAAAAAGGGCAGGAAGATGGCGAACCCCTCCTGGCCGAACCCAATCACCCCGTGCTCATCGAAGAAAACGACGACGAAAACGAATGGCTGTTCCCAGGGTTCGCGCGCGCCTTTTTGGGCCTGAAAGCGGGCGATACCAAGGTGCTGGAGCACACTTTTGGCGAGGACGAGGAGGACGACACCCTGCGGGGTAAAACGGTGGTCGTCAAGGCAGAGGTGGCAGAGGTCAAAGCCCGTAAACTGCCCGAACTGGACGATGAGTTCGTCCGCCAACTGGGCGTCGAAAGCGCCGAGGAATTTCGCCAGCAGATACGGAAACAACTGGAGGCGGAAGCCTTAGACCAGTACGAGGCCGATTATTACGAGCAGGCCATGGAGCGGCTCATGGAGCAAGCCACGTTGCACTATCCGCCGCAAATGGTGGACGAGGAGCTGGAAGATTTGTTGGAAGATGCTCATGAGGAGGCCGAGCGACGAGGCATGACATGGGAAGCCTACTTGGCCGAGCAAGAGGTGGACGAGGAAGGACTCAAAACGCGCCTGCGTGAGCAAGCCGAGAATATTGTGCGCCGACGGCTGATCTTGGGAAAAATCGCCGAGGTCGAAGATGTGCGTGTCGAGCCTGAGCACCTGAACCAACGCGTCCAAGCCAACCTTATGAACATTCTGGCGCCAATGGACAAGAAAGCCGCCAAGCGTCTGACCAAGGATCGGGAGTTCCTCAACCGCGTGATCAGGGCAACGTGGGAAGACGAACTCCTCCAGGCGGCAATAGACCGGGTGATTGCGATTGCCAAAGGCGAGGTGGAACCGGAGGAAGAGAAAAACGAAACCGAGGCTGAGGAGCAAGAAGGAGAAAGCCCGGCCAACGCTGACGAAGAAAGCGCCTCTGCCGAAGCGCCACAGGACGAAGCGACGGAACAGCCCGCAGAGGAAGAGGCCGAGGCCTGAGGAGGTGCAGGATGATGAGCCCACAGGCGCTCATTCCCATGGTGATCGAAAGTTCGGGGCGTGGCGAGCGTGCCTACGACATCTTCTCCCTGTTGCTCAAAGAGCGCATCGTGTTCGTCGGCACGCCGATCAACGACCAGGTGGCCAACCTGATCGTCGCGCAGTTGCTCTACCTCAACCGGGAGGATCCGGAAGCGCCCATCCAGATGTACATCAACTCACCGGGCGGCCAAATTTACGCCGGGTTGGCCATTTACGACACCATGCAGATGATCACCAACCCCATCAGCACGGTGGCCGTGGGCCTCACCGCTTCCTTTGGCACTGTGTTGCTCACAGCAGGCACCAAAGGGCAACGATACGCCCTACCCCACGCCACCATCCACATGCACCAGCCGTTGGGCGGCGCTCAGGGGCAGGCTTCCGACATCGAAATCCAGGCCAAGGAAATCCTGCGGCTGCGGGAGCGGCTGAACGAAATCCTGGCCTTCCACACCGGCCAGCCGATCGAGGCCATCGAGCGCGACACTGAACGTGACTATTACATGAGCGCCCAGGAAGCCGCCGATTACGGCCTGGTGGACAAGGTCCTGGAACCGCCCCAAAAAGCCGAAGTGTAAACCTTGACACCTCTCCCACGTGGTTTACAATTATGCCCATGAACTTACCGTCTGTTGCTCGCCGCTACTATTACTTTTTTGCTTCGGGTCACGGCCTTTGGTCGTTGGCCGGTCGCGGCGCGTAACGGGCAAGCACCCCTTGAGCGTGTCGGGCGAGGTCTAACGACCCCGCCTTTTTTTATTTTTCCCGGCAATGGAGGTGTTCCATGATGATCGTGATGCAAGCCAACGCCACCGAAGACGAGGTCCAGGTCGTGCTCGATGCCATTGCCCGCCACGGCTTTCAGCCGCATGTGTCTCGCGGCGAAGAGCGAGTGGTCATTGGTGTGGTAGGGGAAGCGCGCCATGCCGAACCCGACGCCTTTCTCCGGCTGCCCGGCGTGGCACGGGTAGTGCCCTTGTCCCGTCCCTACAAACTGGCATCACGTGAATTTCGAGCCGAAGATCGTACGGTGTGGGTGGGCGATGTGCCCATCGGCGGACAACATGAAGTGGTATTCATCGCCGGCCCCTGCTCGGTCGAAAGCCGCAGCCAGTTGCTGGAAACTGCCCACGCCGTGAAAGAGGCAGGGGCGCGCATATTGCGCGGCGGTGCCTTCAAGCCGCGCACTTCGCCCTACAGTTTCCAGGGACTGGGCGAAAAAGGGTTGGAACTTCTGGCCGAAGCCCGAGAAGCCACCGGCTTGCCCGTGGTCACCGAGGTGATGTCGCCGGAGCAGATTTCGTTGATAAGCCGCTACGCCGACATGCTACAAATCGGGGCGCGCAACATGCAAAACTATGCCTTGCTACGGGCTGCCGGTGCCAGCGGGATGCCCATCCTGCTCAAACGCGGCATGAGCGCCACCCTGGACGAACTGTTGCTGGCCGCCGAATACCTGCTGAGCAGTGGCAACGAGAACGTCGTCCTTTGCGAGCGCGGCATCCGTACCTTCGAAACCGCCACCCGCAACACCACCGACATCAACGCCATCCCGGCGCTCAAAGCCCGCACTTCTTTGCCAATTTTGCTCGATCCCAGCCACAGCACCGGCCATTGGGCGTACGTCACCCCGGTCGCGCGGGCGGCCATTGCCGCAGGCGCCGATGGCTTGATCGTGGAAGTGCATCCTCGTCCTGAGGAAGCGCTTTCCGATGGGGCACAATCGCTCAAGCCCGAGCGCTTCGCCCGCCTGG
>JALSPT010000080.1 GCA_026985785.1 Anaerolineales bacterium | reverse complement strand
GTAGTCATTGTACCCGCCGCTCATCGCGTGGGCGGCCACCGTATAGGTGTCTTCCGGCAGCGTGACGGTGACTTCACCCGTCAAGGGAGCGGTAAAGACCGGCGAACCGGGGTAGCCGTCGATGGTGATCTCGGCATACAGTGGCCACGAGGTCGTGTCATCGGAAACGGCAAAGGTGACCTCGTGCGTGGGTTTGGGATCGAGCGCAAAGTCCTGCGTCGTGGTCGTGTCGGCAGTCACGGTGACCGTCGCGGTGCCATCGTAGTAGCCAAAGGCCGTGACGATCAGGTCATGGTCGCCAGTGGGTACATTCTCAAAAGAGTAGTTCCCGCTGCTGTCGGTATAGGTCTGATATCCCAAATCGTCGATCACCACCTTGGCGCCCTCGATGGGATCGCCGGTGCTGCTATCGGTCACCTGGCCGCTGATGGTGCCTTTCTCGGCCGCCGTGCAGCCAGGGAAGGCAAACGCGCCAATCCGGGTCGCCCAATCGGCGCTGCTGTCGGTGGCATAGTATTCCTGGGTGTACCAGAAGGTGCAGTCGTCCTGCGGGTCGACCGACATCATGCTGTAGTCGCCCCAGCGCCCGCTGGAGTGGCCCTGGGAACCGCCACCGTCCACGATGCTGGCTTCGCCCTGGCTGAGTTCGCCTGCGGGGTCACCGGCCAGCCGACCTGCATAGTGCACCGAGGGATAGGTGCTCGTGCTGGAAATGGAGAAGCCCAAAGCAACGTCGTGGTCTTTGTCGGCCGCGATGCTGCCCATCCAGCGGTTGTCGCTGTCGGGCGCATAGACGCCTTGCTGAGCCATATCCCAGGTCGTGCCGTCCCAGTGCAGTTCGAACCAGTGGATACCGGCATGGTCGTTGCCATCCGCATCCACAGTGTGGTTAGAGAACATGCTCCAGTCGTTCTCGCCCCACACGCGGAAGGCTAAGCGGTACATCAACCGGTCCGAAATGGCATCCAGATTGGAGCCACCGGGTTGCGGAATGCAGTTGCGGTTGAAGCCGCACATGTCGGGGTCGACGTCCGCGGTCTGCACGGTGTAGTTGGGGGTGAAATTGGCATCCGCGCCAAAAGTCGAGTTGGCGGGGTCATTCCAGTCGACATGGAATTCCCAGATGCGCAGCGTATCGGCCGGGTCGTTCAACCAGGTCGAGTCATCCCATTCCACGAAGAAGCCGGGAGTGCCATCAGGCGGCGCGACACCATCCAGGTCGGCAGGCAACATGCCGCCATAATCCAGCGTCTTCTGGCCCACGTCGAAATACACCATGCGGGCGTTTTGGCCTTGCAGCATGGCCTCGCGCTCGAAAGCCCACACGCCGGCGCCGGCCCAATCATAAGACGAACCGTCGAACTGATTGGCGCTCATGTAATAGGCATCGCGCCAGACCCCAAAGTGGGGATAGTCGTTCATCTTGCTCGTGCTGACCTGGTAATCGTAGCGATACCAATCACCTGTGGGGTCGGCAGAAGCCGAGACCGCGATGCATTGATGGAAATTGTCGGGGAAATCGAGCGCGAACTGGCTAAAGACCCATCGATTGGCCAGATGGTCGAACAGCACGATGGGGTCGCCGTCATTGTGGGTTTCGCACACCCCTCCCAACCCCTGCCACATGGTGTTGTTATTCGTGGGGGCAATGACCTGCGTCGGGTTGGCGGGATCGGTGACATCCCAGACGGCATAGCCCAGGTTCACCGTCTGGAAGTAATATTTCTTTCCCGTATCGGGGTCGTAACCGATATCACCGTTGGTGTCCGGAGGCAAAACGCCATAGGTGTTATTGATACCATCAAAGGAAGCAGAGGGCGTGGGAATCGCAGCCCCCACCGCGCCATTGCCCAGGCTGCGCTGCACCACCGAGGGGTCGGTAGGCCCACTGCTGCCCTTGAGGGTTTTCGGAAGCGGCAGCATCTGGATGGTGCGCAAAACCTCCCGCGCCTTCTTACTATCAGGCGCCAGAGGTGCCGCCTTCAAGGTGCGCAATGGCGCAGAAACATCATGGCGCACAGGATATTTCACCTGCAACGCGCCTCGCGTGATCGGCCCCGTGGTCGGCAAGGTCGTTCCGGGGCCCGACGAGGACGCTTGCGCAGCATGCTGGAATGGTGCGGCAAAGGCCAACACCATCGCCACAATGGCCAGCACACCAATGATCGTCCACGAACGATGGGCTTTCATCTGAAAAAACCTCCTGTCAAAACAAGGAAACGGTCGTTAGCAAGCGTGGGAATGGAAATAAAAGATCTTCCTTGGGTCACTTGACAGGCATCACCTCCTTCATCAGGGAATACACGGTTGCGACGCAAAGGCTGGGATGGTAGCTACAATACTAAGCCCACACACTCACGTGCGCCCTTTCCCCATCCACTAAAAGCATTCTGAAAAAAGTCTCGCTTTTTTCCTCCCTGTTTTCGCGCATACATTTTCAGAATCACTTTTTGGGAAAGGGCGCTACTTGCCTCAAGGGCTCTCTTTCGGCTACGCATACAGGAACATCGCGAACGACCATGAATGTAGGGTACAGTCGCAATTAAAGCACAGGTACGCAAGGTTGTCAATATTGATGAAACGCAAATTAACAGGCTACCCAAAGCACAACGGCAACTGGCCTTTCAAGAAACATTCTTTGAACAGGGGGTGCTTGGTCAATTACAGGAGTTACGCAGTTGCACCACAAGCACGGTTTTCCAGATGCTCAGGCTCCCCTCCTCTCCCAAAGGGAGAGGAGGGGATGGGAGAGTGAGGGCGGAAAGGATGGTTTGCTCTGTTTTTCGCCTTCACCCCTGCCCCTCTCCCTCCGGGAGAGGGGGAAACAGGCCTTGACTGCCGAGGTGAGCGCACAACCTGCATGGATGTTCTCCCAACTGCGTAAGTCCTGTCAATTACGTTCCAAAACGGTGGCTCCTCTTGAGCGTAGCATGCTGCACCCCTTATGGCAACGGTGCATCCGGGAACCACCAAGACCGCCGAAACCCGCAGAAAATCTTTGTGCCTTTGTCCCTCTTGGTGCCTTTGTGTTTTTCCTTGGCAGCCTTGGCGTCCCCTCTGCGCCCGCGCCTCTACTTCGCCAAACCGCCGCGCGCCGCCACCACGGCCATCACTTCAGCGTGCAGCGCCTCGGCTTGCGCCTGCACCTCGCGCACCGCAGCCAGCAATTCGGCGGCTTCGCCTTCCGGCAGGCCGGTGGCGTTGATGCGGACGTTCAGCGCCGCGCCCTCGACCGCAGCGCGCGCTAAGGCCGCCGCGGTGCCGGCGTCGGTGACGGCATTCACATTGCCGATTTCCGCCATGCGCCCAGCCAGCCGCATCACCTCCACGGCGCGGCGGGCGGTTTCCAGCGGCACCTGGGCGGCGCGGCGGGTGGCTTCCAAAATCGCCTGGGCACGGGCGGCTTTTTCCTCCTCGGTGTTGCGGGGCAGGCGGCGGGCGGCCATGTAGGCCTCGAACGCCGCCGCGTCCTCCTCCACCGCACGCCTCAGCGCC
>JALSPT010000079.1 GCA_026985785.1 Anaerolineales bacterium | reverse complement strand
CCCACGATGAGCAGCGCGGCCACGAGCAGGTAAGCCGCCCGCGGCGGGTGCGCCAGCACGGCATCGAAGGCTTTGCCGATGAACACGGGCACCACCGCGGCCAGCGCGGCATTGCCCAGCGCGCCGCCCAACATGGTCAGCAGCAGCCAGCCGTGCCGCCGGGCGTGGGAAGCCACCCAGCAGACGGCGCTCTTGCGGCACGTCCGGTAGGTGTGGGGAGGGGTGAATTCGGTGGGCATGGGGAGTCTGAGGAAGTCGCGAAAGTCGTGGAAGTCGCGGGGTCAGAGGAGTTCGTCAGGGAACGGCAATTCGGCGGCCAGGGCATACACGCCGTATTTGGGGAAGTCGTGCGGGTCGGCGGGGCGCAGGCGGCCATCGCGCGGGCGCACCCAGTACGCGCCGCCATCGCGGTGCAGCAGCGGGATTTCCGCATGGCGGCGGCCAAAAACGCGCCGCGCGAGGATGCTGTGGTAGCGGTAGTTCTCCCGCTCGGCGGGGTAGCGGGCAAACAGGCGCTCGTAAGCCCACACGAACTGGCGGACGTATTCGGGCGTGACCACCTCCAGATGGCTGATCAGCCAGCAGCGGTCGGCGTACTGCCAGTAATAGGCCAGGCCAAGGAAGTCGCCTTCCCGGCTGAGATAGGGGTAGAAGGGGAAGGCGCGGCACGTCACCGAGCGGAAGGGGCGCTGCTCGGCGCAATGCTCCGGGCCGCGGCACACGGCCAGCACCTGGCCTTCCGGCGTTTCGGCTTCCAGCGCGGCGGTGATTTCCGGCGTTTCGCCCTGCCAGCGCCGCCACACGCCCGGCGCGGCGGCCTGCAGATACTCCCATTCCTCCCGATACAGCGGCGGCACGGCGTGGCGCGGGTCGCAGCAAAAGGGCTTGCCGCCAGGGTTGTAGGGCGCACACTTCTCGCCGCAATCGAAAGCCGCAATCGGCGCGTCGAAACCGGCGTGCAGGTCGGCGAAAAAAGAAGCCATTGCCTATCCGCCTTCGCTCGCATGGCGCAGATAGTCAGTCAACAAGTAAGCCAGGAAGAGAAACGCCAACACCACCGAAACCATGAAAGGCACATTGAGCACAATCCACGGTTCGGTAAACACATGCCAGCGCCCCAGAATCTCCACGCCCATCCACACCACATTGACGGTGGGGAAAGCATAGCGCAGCGCCATCCCCCATCCCCGCTGGTGATACAAGCGGTAAAGCATGTAGATGCCGCCGCCGATGGAGGTCACGAAGAGCAAATAGGTTGCCCACGAGCGGTCGCCGAGGTCGTAGGCAATGAGCATCACGACGTAGAAGAACCACAGCACGCTGAAGGCCTCGAAAGCCGCCCGTGGGCCGTAGTTGTGCACCGGCCCTGCCGCCACCGGCCCGCGCATCAGGTGCAACTTCCGCCGCAACCAAAGCGCCAGGGTGCAGCGCACGCTTTCCTGATAGAGCAAATAGAGCACCGTGCCCAGCAGCAGCCCGGCGGTGTATTCCAGCAACATGTATTCGCCCTTTGTCTTGCCCACCGCAGCCACATGGAAGCGCTGAGCGGCAAACAACAGGCCGTACTCCACGCCGCCCGTCCAAATCAGGGTGCCGCCCAAAATGCCCCAGAAGGTCTGCCATGCTTCGCTGGCAATCCAGCGCGTGGCAATCACCATGACCACGCCAATCAGCGTCAGCAGCACAGCCGCCTGCACCAAATAACCGCTGGCGTATTTCTCGGTGAGAATCATGAATGCGTGCCCAATGGGCATGATGAGCAGAATGAAGATGAAAGACAACATCCCTTTCATCGCTGCCTCCTTCGCGGTCACCGCGACCACGCGACTATCCGACTATCCGACCACGCGACTACCCTTCCAACAACTCCCGCAAAATCTTCTGCACCTCTTTGGGGTTGGCCTTGCCGCGGGTTTCCCGCATCACCTGGCCGACGAACCAGCCGATGAGCGAGGTCTTGCCGCTGCGGTACTTCTCCACCTCGGCGGGGTTGGCTGCCACGATTTTCTCGCAAATCGCCCGCAGTGCGCCGGTGTCGCTGACCTGCGCCAGTCCTTCTTCCTCCACGATTTGCTTCGGCGGCTTGCCCGTGTCTTCCACCTTGACCACCAGCGCCTTGCCGGTGGAGGTGTTGACCGTGCCCTTGTCCACCAGGCGGATGATCATCGCCAGGTATTGCGGCGTGACCTGCAGGCGGTCGGCGGTCAGGCCGCGCTCGTTGAGCAGGCGCTGCACTTCGTTGATCACCCAGTTGGAAACCCGCTTGGGGTCGCCGTTGTAGGCCTGGAGGGCGGCCTCGTAGTAATCGGCCAGGCTGCGCTCGGCGGTGAGGATATCGGCGTCGTACTCCGGCAGGCCGTATTGGGCAATGAAGCGGGCACGACGCTCCAAAGGCAGTTCGGGGAAGTCGGCCAGGATGCGCGCCTTCCAGGCATCGTCGAGCACCAGAGGCAGCAGGTCGGGCTCGCGGAAATAGCGGTAGTCGGCCTCGGTTTCCTTGGAGCGCATCTTGCGCAGCGCACCTGCATCCTCGTCCCATTCCAGCGTCCAGGCGTGAATCTCGTGGCCGGCTTCCACCTCGCGAATCTGGCGCTGAATTTCGGTGGCGATGGCCTCGCGCACGGCCTCGATGGAGTTGACGTTTTTGATCTCGGTCTTGGGGTTGAGGTAATCGGCGCCCTTGGGGCGGATGGAGACGTTGGCATCGCAGCGGATGTGCGCCTTTTCCATGTTGCCTTCGGAAATGCCCAGCCAGCGCACCAGTTGGCGCAGGCGGATGAGGTACTGGGCGGCCTCGTCGGCAGAGCGCAGGTCGGGGCCGGTGACCATCTCGATGAGCGGCACGCCGCAGCGGTTGAAATCGATCAGCCGGTAGCCGTTGGCGTGTTTGGTCTTGCCGGCGTCTTCTTCGATGTGCAGCTTGATGATGGAGACACGGCGGGTGTAGCCCTCGGGCATGGGCAGGTCGAGGTAGCCGCCCACGGCGATGGGGCGGTCGAACTGGGTAATCTGGTAGCCCTTGGGCAAGTCGGGGTAGAAGTAGTTTTTGCGGTCGAAGAACGAGATCTTTTGCACCTCGGCGTGCATCGCAGTAGCCAGCAAGACCGCCTTTTCCACCACCGCCTTGTTGAGCACGGGCAGCACGCCCGGCTGGCCGGTGCACACCGGGCAGATATTGGTATTGGGCGGGTCGCCCCACGAATCGGCCTTGCAGGTGCAGAAAATCTTGGTTTCGGTGTTGAGTTGGATATGGGTTTCCAGGCCAATCACGGCTTCGTATTCCATCATGTGCCTCCAAAAATCCACCGATAACACCGATGGACACCGAGAAAATTAGAGTTAACGAACCAGGCGTTTGATTTGCAACTTGGGCGCGCCAAAATTCAACAGCAAACCGCGCCGAAAGCCCGTGGCTTTGAGGTAGTTCAACAATTGCGCTACCTCGCGGCCACTCAACCGCTCCAAGGCTTTGACTTCCACAATAACTTCGTCATAGCACACGAAATCGGCACGGTAAG
>JALSPT010000078.1 GCA_026985785.1 Anaerolineales bacterium | reverse complement strand
TCCTACTGCGCCACCTGCGACGGCCACTTTTTCAAAGGTATGGACATCATGGTGGTGGGCGGCGGCGATAGCGCCCTGGAAGAAGCCCTCTTCCTTACCCGCTACGCCAACAGCGTGACCATCGTCCACCGCCGCGACGCCCTGCGCGCCGGCCCGCTGCTGCAAAAGCGCGCCCACAGCCATCCCAAAATCCGCTTCCTGATGGAAACCATCGTCACCGAAATCATGGGCGACGAAATGGTCGAGGGCGTGCGCCTGCGCCACCTGCCCAGCGGCGAAGAGCGAGAACACCCCACGGCAGGCGTGTTCATCTTCATCGGCTACCATCCCAACACCGACCTGTTCGCAGGGCAAATCATCTTGGACGAGCGCGGCTACATTGCCGTGGACAAACACATGCGCACCAACGTCCCCGGCGTGTTTGCCGCCGGCGAAGTGGCCGACAGCCGTTACCGCCAGGTGATCACCTCGGCAGGCATGGGCGCTGCCGCGGCCATGGAAGCCATCCATTACCTGGAAGAGCATCTCTGAACTCCCCTGTCGGGGAGTTTTTTTATACTTCTTCTCCTAAAAGTGACACTTGTAACTACCTCGCCGTTTACGATTGCTTTATGATAGAACATCGGAAGCAACAAAAACAACCCGCAAATGGTTATTTTCCATCCTTTGTACCCTACGAGGAGGCAAGAAATGGCAAAAGTTTCCATCATCGGCGCAGGAATGACCGGCTCGACCACCGCCCACTGGCTGGCCGAGCGTGAAATCGCCGACATCGTACTGGTAGACATTATCGAAGGAATGCCCCAAGGCAAAGCCCTCGACCTGACCGAAGCCATGCCCGTGGTGGGCAAAGACGTCAGCGTATTCGGCTCCAACGACTACGCCGACACCAAAAACTCCGACATCGTCATCATCACCGCCGGGCTGCCCCGCAAACCCGGCATGAGCCGTGACGACCTGCTGGTGACGAACGCCAAAATCGTGGCCGATGTCGCCCGCAAGACGCTGGAACAATCGCCCGATGCCATTTTCATCGTGCTGACCAACCCGCTGGATGTGATGACCTACCTCACCTGGAAGGTCACCGGGTTGCCTTCCTACCGCGTGGTAGGCCAGGCGGGCATCCTCGACTCCGCCCGGATGCGCGCCTTCGTGGCGATGGAAACCGGCGTGAGCGTGGAAAACATCCACTGCTATGTCCTCGGCGGCCACGGCGACGACATGGTGCCCCTCACCCGCCACTCCAACATCGCCGGCGTGCCCCTGAACAAATACCTGCCAAAAGACAAACTCGACGCCATCGTCGAGCGCACCCGCAAAGGCGGCGGCGAGATCGTCGGCCTACTGAAGAAAGGTAGCGCCTTCTACGCCCCCTCGGCAGCCCTTGCCCAGATGGCCGAAGCCATCATCAAAGACAAGCACCTCATCGTGCCTGCCACTTCCTACCTCGACGGCGAATACGGCATGCACGACATCTTCATCGGCGTGCCCACCATGCTGGGCCGCAAAGGCGTGGAAAAGGTCATCGAGTACGACCTCAACGACGAGGAGATGGCCGCCTTCAAGAAATCGGCAGACCATGTGAAATCCAACGTCGCCAAGCTCTCCGAGTTCGGCCTGCTGTAACCGCAAGACGGGGAAGGGTACCCATGCACCCTTCCCCGTTTCATCTCAAACCTGAGGAGGTTTTTCCCATGTTGCTTAAAGAACGCCTGGAAGCCATCATCCCCGGATGGCGCGAACGCCAGCGCAAACTGGCCAAAGAATACGGCGATGTCGTGGTCGATCAAGTGCATATGCGCCAGATCCTCGGCGGCCTGCGTGGCGTCAAGGCCTTAGTGACCGACATTTCCTACGTCGACCCCTACGAAGGCATCCGCTTCCGTGGGCACACCATCCCCGAAGTGCTGGAAAAACTGCCCAAGCCCGCCGAAGGTGATATGCCCTACGTCGGCGGCCTGTACTGGCTGCTGCTGACCGGCGACTTCCCCACCGAAGAAGAAGCGCTCTCGGTGGAAGAAGAATGGAAGAAGCGCATGGCGCTGCCGGAGCACGTCTTCGAGGTGCTCAAGGCCTTCCCCAAAGACGCGCACCCAATGACCATGTTCGCGGCCGCGGTGCTGGCGCTGCAGCCCGAATCCTTGTTTGCCAAGCGGTACAAAGAGGGCATGAAGAAAACCGAATATTGGGACCCGATGCTGGAAGACGCCCTCAGCCTGACCGCCAAACTGCCTGCGATTGCCGCCTTTATCTATCGGCTGAAGTACAAAGACGGCAAATTCATCGCCCCCGACCCCAACCTGGACTGGGGTGCCAACTTCGCCCACATGATGGGCGTGGAAAATCCCGAATACAAGAACCTCAGCCGCCTGTACTTCATCCTGCACTCCGACCACGAAAGCGGCAACGTCAGCGCCCACACCACCTACCTGGTCTCCTCGGCGCTCTCCGACATCTACTACTCCTTCTCCGCCGCGATGGACGGTCTGGCCGGCCCGCTGCACGGCCTTGCCAACCAAAACTGCCTCTACTGGCTGATGGGCGTGAAGGAGAAATTCGGCGGCGTGCCCACCCACGAGCAAATGCGCCAGTATGCCTGGGATACCCTCAACAGCGGCCAGGTCATCCCCGGCTACGGCCACGCCGTGCTGCGCCGCACCGACCCGCGCTACAAGGCGCAATTCGAGTTCGCCCTCGAACACATGCCCGACGACCCGCTCTTCCAGACCGCCAAGGTGGCCTACGAGGTCATCCCCGACGTGCTGAAAGAGCACGGCAAGGCCAAGAACCCGTGGCCCAACGTCGACGCCCTCAGCGGCACGCTGCAACAACACTACGGCGTGAAGGAATCCGACTTCTACACCGTGATGTTTGGCGTGGGACGCGCCTTGGGCGTGACCGCCAACACGGTATGGGCTCGCGCCCTGGGTCACCCCATCGAGCGCCCGAAATCGGTCACCACGGCCATGCTGGAAGAGGAAATCAAAGCATAACCCCCTCTCCAACACGAAGACAAAGCCCCCTGCGACTTGTGCAGGGGGCTTTTGTTTTACCAGCAGGCAGCATTACCCCGGCGTAAACAACGGGTAATCGTACAACGGCTCGTAAGTGCAGCGGCAACCGCCCTCGTGCGAGCAACCTTCCACCGGCAAAGCAGGTGCCTCGTCTTTGGCATACGTTCCCGCCATCGCAAGGCACACCGGGCACGCATCCGCGGCCACCACCACGCGGATCGCTTTGACCCGTGGATTCTCACGATACCGCTTCAAAGCCACCGCTCGCGTGCTGAATTCTCGCAAATCAGCGCCACAGCGCACGCAATGGGTGGCCGTGTCAGGCGATTGGGCATGGCATTTGCTGCAAATCTGCATGGAAAGCCTCCTCGGAGCAAGCTCACAGGCACGACCGAGTGCATTTTACCACACGCTGCTGCTTCGCTTTCCCTGCCAGGTCTCACCTCTTTTTTATGAGCATTATCTAAGAAATTCCCTCAAAGCCCTTGCCACCTTCCAAGTACGCGCCTACAATT
>JALSPT010000077.1 GCA_026985785.1 Anaerolineales bacterium | reverse complement strand
GAAGGCCGTGGAAATCATGGGGCCGTTGGGCTACAGTCGCGACTTCCTGCTGGAAAAGTGGTTCCGCGACGCCAAGATCAACGACATCTTCGAAGGCACCGGCCAGATCAACCGCCTGGTGGTCGCCCGGCAGATCTTAGGCTTCCGCGGCGCGCAGTTGCGGTAGCGTAACGCAGAGCGTAACGCAGAGACGCAGAGTGTGTAACGCAGAGACGCAGAGACGCGAAGAAGCGCAGAGGCGCAGAGAGGTGAAAGAACGGGATGGGTGCCCGACGAGAACTACCTGAGGCGTAGAATGCTCTGACCTATCGGGTCATTGGCGCTGCGATTGAGGTACAGCAGGCCTTGGGAGCAGGGTTGCTGGAAAAAGTGATATGAGAATGCTCTCTGCGTGGAATTGAGCAAACAAAGCATAGCATTCCGCCGTCAAGTGCCTGTACAAATGCTGTATAAAGGTGTGAGCGTTGGGCAAGGCCGCATTGATTTGTTAGTTGAGGAGAAATTAGTTGTAGAACTCAAGGTTACCTCTCACATTATGGATGCCCACGTCGCGCAAGTGCTGACCTATCTGCGCGCAGGCGGTTATCCGCTGGGGCTCATCCTCAACTTTGGCGTTGCACCGCTTAAAGACGGCGGCATCCGCCGACTGATTCTTTCCTCATAACTCTGCGGCCTCTGCGCCTCCGCCCTCTCTGCGCCTCCTCATTAGGTATTTTTGCCCCGAGCGACCCTCTCGACTGAACCCAGGAGGAATCCCTATGAAATACCAGATTCGCAAAGCCGTGGTCATCGGCGCGGGAACGATGGGGGCGGCGATCGCTGCCCACCTCGCCAACGCCGGTGTGCCCGTCACCTTGCTGGACATCGTCCCGCGGGAACTCACCCCCGACGAAGAAAAGAAAGGCCTTACCCTGCAAGACCCCGCCGTCCGCAACCGCATCGTGCGGCAGGGCTTCGAGCGGGCGCTGAAATCCAAGCCTGCTTCCTTCTTCACCAAAGACCACGCCGCCTTAGTCACCCTCGGCAACCTGGAAGACGACCTGGAAGCCGCCGTCAAGAGCGCCGACTGGGTCATCGAAGTCGTGGTCGAGCGGCTGGACATCAAACAGCAACTCATGGCGCGCATCGACGCCATCCGCCCGCCGCACACCATCGTGAGCACCAACACCTCCGGCATCCCCATCAAAGACATCGCCGCCGGGCGCTCCGAGGGCTTTCGCCAGCACTTCCTCGGCACCCATTTCTTCAACCCACCCCGCTACCTCAAACTGCTGGAAGTCATCCCCCACGGCGACACCCTGCCCGAGGTGGTGGACTTCATCAGCGACTTTGCCGAGCAGCGCCTGGGCAAAGGCGTGGTGCTCTGCAAGGATACCCCCAACTTCATCGGCAACCGCATTGCCTTCGGCAGCGGCGCTTTCGTGCTCGACTATGTGCTGGAGCACGGCTACACCGTGGAAGAGGTGGATGCCATCACCGGCCCGCTGATGGGACGCCCCAAGACGGCGACCTTCCGCCTGATGGACCTGGTGGGCATCGACGTTTGGGACCACGTCGGGCGCAATCTGCGGGAAGCCATCCCCCACGACACCTTAGCGCAAAAATACCTCTCCTCGGAGCGGGCCAACAACCTGATTGCCGAGATGATCAAACGCGGCTGGCTGGGCAACAAGACCAAAGTCGGCTTTTACAAGCAGGTGCGGGAAAACGGCAAGAAGCAGTTCTGGCCCCTTGACCTGCAAACGCTGGAACACAAGCCGCCCAGCAAGCCCAAATTCGACTCCATCGGCAAAATCAAGGATATCGAAGACCTGGGCGAGCGCCTGCGCGCCTGGGTGAAGGAAGACGACCGCGCTGCCCAACTGGTGCGCGCCATCCTCTACCAGGGCTTCGCCTACGCCGCGTCGGTGATTCCCGAAATCGCCGACACCCCCAAGCCGATCGACGACGCCATGCGCTGGGGCTTTGCCCACCAGGCCGGCCCCTTCGAGGTGTGGGACATGCTCGGCGTGGCCGAAACCGTGGAAGCGATGAAGACCGAGGGCTTCCCTGCCCCCGCCTGGGTGGAGGAAATGCTGGCTGCGGGCGTGACCTCGTTCTACCAATACGAGGGCAAGCGCAAGGTGGGCGTGTATCACCCTGCCAAGAAGGCCTATGAGCCGCTGCGCCGCTCGCCCAACATCCTCTTCATTGCCGAAGAGAAGGCTGCCGGTAAGGTGATCGACGAAAACCCCGGCGCGGCCATCGTCGACCTCGGCGACGGCGTGATCGATGTGGAATTCCACACCAAGATGAACGCCCTCGACGAGGACATCTTCAACATGCTCAACAAGGCGATGGACCTGGTGGAAGAGGGCAAGTACGAGGGCATCGTCATCGGCAGCGATGCGGACAACTTCAGCGCCGGCGCGAACCTGTTTGCCGTGGTGCTGGCTTCCCAGCAGGGCATGTGGGAGCAACTGGACGCCTCCATCAAGGCATTCCAGGACCTGAACATGCGGATGCGCTACTTCCACAAGCCCATCGTGGCGGCACCGGCGGGGCTGGCGTTGGGCGGCGGCTGTGAGATTACCATGCACGCCTCGCGCGCCGTGGCGGCTGCCGAACTCTACATCGGCCTGGTGGAAGTCGGCGCGGGCGTCATCCCCGCGGGCGGCGGCACCAAGGAAATCGTGCGCCGCATTGTCAACCCCGCCATGCGCACCAAGGACGCACTCGTACTCGCCTTCATGCAACGGGCATTCGAGCAAATCGGCATGGCGAAAGTGGCCACCAGTGCCGAAGAGGCTCGCGCCTGGGGCATCCTCACCCCCGCCGACCGGGTGGTGATGAACCGCGACCACCTGATTGCGGAAGCCAAGCGCGAGGTGCTGCACATGCTGGAAACCGGCTGGCATCCGCCCATCCCCGAGAAAATCTACGCCGCCGGGCGCGACACTTTGGCCGCGTTGCAAATTGGCATCTACACGATGCGCGAAGGCGGCTACATCACCGAATACGAAGCCCACATCGCCAACAAACTGGCTTATGTGCTCACCGGCGGCGACCTGAGCAAGCCGCAATGGGTCTCCGAACAATACATCCTCGACCTGGAGCGCGAAGCCTTCCTCTCCCTGTGCGGCGAGGAAAAGACCCAGGAGCGCATGTGGCACATTTTAAGGACAGGGAAGCCGTTGAGGAATTAGATAAATTAGGAATGAGGAATGAGGAATGAGGTGTGAGGAGGCAAGATGGGCGAGGCGAGGAAGTGGCTTTCGTTTCAGGAATGGCAGGAACGGGCACATGACACGCTCCAGCACTCTCCGTTGTGGCAAAGTGTGGTCTATCATAAGGCCATGTACCTTTACGACCTGACTTGGGAAGATAGCCGCCTTCTGGCGCAGGACTTCCGCGGCAAGGCTATTGCTCAACAACTCATCCGCAGCGTGGGCAGCATCAGCGCCAATCTGGAAGAGTCCTATGGCCGAGGCGTGCGCACGCCGGATTCTCGCCGCATTCTCCGCATTGCACTGGGTGAAGCCAGAGAAAGCAAGGGCTGGTACCTGCGGAGTCACCATTTGTTGCCGGAAGAGGTGATGACGCATCGCCTAAACCTGCTGGAAGAGATCATCCGCTTGCTGGTTCGCGCCATTCGCACCTGACTG
>JALSPT010000076.1 GCA_026985785.1 Anaerolineales bacterium | reverse complement strand
TGAGGTTGTGGGCGTGGTTTTGCCCATGCTGATGGTGGTGGGTGTGCTGCCTTCCACCTGGCTGCTCAATATTTCGGCATTTGCCTCTTCGTTGACGGGGCTGTTCATCGGTTCGTTGGGCGTGACGATGTACGTCCGCCTGCATCGTAAACGATGAAGACCACTTTGTGGTGATGTCCTTGCCCGCCGACGTCAACCGTTGGCGGGTTTTCGTTTTTCTTGGGTATGGTTCTCCCACGCGGTAGAATAAGAGCACGAAGTGCTTGTTTTTGGCGAGGAGGCAAAAGTGAAGCACGTCCGGGCTTTGATTTTGGATATGGATGGTGTGCTCTGGCGTGGGGAAGAAGTGTTGGGCGACCTCTCCGCGCTGTTTGAGCGCTTGCAGGCTATGGGGCTGAAGACGGTGTTCGTGACCAACAACGCCACGCGCTCGGTGGCGCAGTATGTGGCGCGTTTGCGGGCGTTGGGGTTGGCCGTGGGGCCGGAACGGATCTTGAATTCGGCGCAGGCGGCGGCGTATGCGTTGCAAAACCGTTTGCCTCGCGACGCGTGGGTGTATGTGCTGGGGGAAGAAGGTTTGCGGAGCACGTTGCGCGAAGCGGGGTTTCGTATAGCCAATAAAGAGACAAAGAAGCATGGGCGGATGGCCGTCGAACCGGATGCTGTGCAGGCGGTGGTGGTGGCGCTGGATCGGCAGTGCACTTACGATGATCTGAAAGCGGCTACCTTGCTCGTGCGGCGGGGGGCTTATTTCCTCGGCACCAACCCCGACCGCACGTACCCCACCCCCCAAGGGTTGGTGCCCGGCGCGGGGACGCTGATTGCTGCCCTGGAGGCCGCCACAGGCCGGCAAGCCGACATTGCAGGTAAGCCCCAGCCGTTGCTCTTTCGCCTGGCTTTACAGCGCCTTGGCACCCGCCCGGAGGAGACTTTGGTGGTCGGCGACCGTTTGGAAACGGACATTGCCGGTGGCCAGGCGGCAGGTTGCCTGACGGCGGTGGTGCTCTCCGGCGTGACCTCGGAAGAGGAAGCCCTGCGCTGGGAGCCTGCCCCCGACCTCATCGTACCCGACCTGACGGCGTTGGTGACTTTTTTGGAACGAGAGCGTCGTATGCCGGGGCGGCGGGTCGCGAAGGAGGAGCACTGATGCCCTCCACCGAGTTACCTTTGATCTACGACCTCACCCTGGAGGATCTGACGGCCTGGGCGCGCGCCCACGAGGAGCCAGCCTACAGGGCGCGTCAGATTTGGGAGGGGTTGTACCGCCATCTGTGGGACAAACCAGAGGATTTTTCGCCCATTCCTGCCCGCTTGCGGCAGGCTCTGGCGGCCTCGTTTTCTTTCCGCCCCTTGGAGCCGGTGACCACGCTGGTGTCTACCGATGGGGAGACCCACAAGACGCTGTTTCGCCTCGCAGATGGTGTGCAGGTGGAAACCGTGCGCATGCGCTACATGCGCCGTCGCACGCTGTGCATTTCCACCCAGGCGGGGTGTGCCATGGGTTGTGCCTTTTGCGCTACCGGTCAGATGGGCTTGCAGCGCAACCTCAGCGCGGGCGAAATCGTGGCGCAGGTGTTGTACTACGCCCGCTGGTTGCGCCAGCAGGGCGAGCGGGTCACCAACATCGTTTTCATGGGGATGGGCGAGCCGTTCCACAATTACGACGCTACCATGCAGGCCATCGATACCCTCAATCATCCCCGGGGGATGGCCTTAGGGGCGCGCAGGATGACGATTTCCACGGTGGGGCTGGTGCCGCAAATTCGGCGTTTCACTCGCGAGCGCCGTCAGGTCAATCTGGCGATTTCCCTCCACGCGGCAGACGACGAACTACGCTCGGCGCTCATCCCGGTCAACCGTCGTTGGCCGCTGGCTGTTTTGATGGAAGCCGTGCGAGAATACACCGCCGCCACGCATCGGCGGGTGACCTTCGAATGGGCGCTGATCCGCGACCGCAACGACACGCCGGCGCAGGCGCAGCGACTGGTGAGGCTTTTGCGGGGGATGTTGGCGCACGTCAACCTAATTCCCCTCAACCCCACGCCGGGCTTTGCAGGGCAGGCAACTTCGCGGCGTCGCGCCCGTGCCTTTTGCGAGATCGTGCGGCGTGGGGGCATCCCATGCACTGTGAGGCTGCGCCGCGGCGTGGATATTCAAGCCGGATGCGGCCAGCTCGCTTCTCGTCCGCCAGAGCGCCTTGATTTTGTGCTACAATCTGATTAACGATTTCCCGCAGGAGGAGGCGAACATGAAAGAGCCAATCGTGCGCTTGGTGTACCCCCCTGACTTGCTGCGCGTGCCGGTGCTCAATCAACTCATCCAGCGGTTCGACATTACCGTCAACATTTTGCGGGCCCAAGTGGGTTCCGAGGCAGGCTGGATTGAGTTGCAGTTGGGCGGCGAGGACGAAGTGGTGGACGATGCGCTGGCGTGGTTGCGGGAGAAAGGGGTCTACGTCCAGTTCGTCGAATGAAACGAGACTCTCGTTGAGGTAGGCGCAGCCCTCAGCGGCAGCGGGGAAAGGCGCCGAGCAGGGCGTGTATTTGCGCGCCGAGTAGAATGGCTAAGTTCCCCAAGTAGAAATAGACCATCAGCGCGACGCCTGCTGCCAGCGAGCCGTAGATTAGGTTGAGGCGCTCGAACGTGAGGGCCAGATATTGGGCAAAACCCAAGTTGAGCGCCAGCCACAAAGTTGCACTCAGCGCTGCTGCCGTCAGGGTGTAGCGGCGCTTGTTTTTTGTGCGCGGCACGAAGCGAAAGAGCAGGTAGAAAATGGCCGCCGCCAAGCCAAACAGCACCAAGTCGTGGGTCAAGGGGCGGAGCAGGGCGCTGTGAGCGCCCCACGGCAAGACGTTGACAAGGCGGGATGCTATTCCCAGAAGGGTGGTGGCGCCCAGCAGGCCGGGTATCAACAAAATGAGGAGCGCAATGCTCCACCATTGCACCCACCAGCCGCTGCGCTTGGCCTGCCCGTCGTGAATGATGGCGATGGTGTGCAGCAGGCCGCGGAGGAAGCCGGAGGCCGACCAGAGCAGCGTCAGAGCGGCAATGTAGTTGGGCAGGGAATGGGCAAGCACCACATCTTGCACCAGTTGGGTGATCACCTGGCTGCCCTGGGGGAGCAGACCCATCAAAAGGCGTTGCACCTGCTGTTGGCGAACGGGGTTGCGGAGAAGCCAACCCACCCCGCTGGTCACCAGCAGCAGCAAGGGGAAAATGGAGAGCACGGTGTAGTAGGTCAGCGCAGCAGCCCGCAAGGGGATTTCGTTGCGCCCCCAGGCGCGCAAGAAGCAGCGTAACAGGCGAGGCATGTTTTAGGGTGTGGGTGGGGCAGTAGGGGGCTTTGGGGTGGCTTTTTCCCGTTGGGCGCGTTTTTCCTGGCGATAGATCTCTATGCCGTCCCAAAAAAGGGTCATCGCGGTGATGCCCAAGGCGCCCGAGAGCAGATTGTTGGGGGTGTGTAGGGCTGCCGCCATCACCAGCAGGCTGAGGGCGAAGAAGGGGATCGCCGGGCGGGTGCTCCAGCGGGCATGGAAAGCGCGCACCATGACATGCCCCAGCCCAATGGTGGCGAAAGTCACGGCGGCCAGCACGGGACCGCTCCATTGCAGGTTCATGCGTTTTTCCTCCGCTTGGGGTTGGCGGGGA
>JALSPT010000075.1 GCA_026985785.1 Anaerolineales bacterium | reverse complement strand
AAGGGAGGGGAGGGGGGAAGGCGGAGGCTGTCCTCACGAAGGACAGCCTCCGCCAGGGGGTGGGGAGAGATCTGGCCATACGATAGCCTTATCTACAACATTTGAGTGCACCCGAAGTGCCCTCTCGCTTGCTCACCACCCCAGGGGCGGGTATAATGAAAAGCACCTGAGGGCGCATTAGGCCCTTTCGCTCTGGAACGCGCCCGGCCTTACGAGGGCGTCACCCTGCTCTGATGAAGGGAGGCTTCCATGCAACGACTTCGCTTTGCCCGCTGGTGGCTCTTGGCTTTGTTGGCCGTGTTTGCCTTTGGTGGATGCAATATGCAATCTCCAGCGGTTACACCCGTCCCCCCCGTGGCGACCACGGTGCCCACTGTTGCCCCTTCGCCGACGGCGGCCCCGCCGACGGCAACGGCTGCCCCCAAACCCCAGCCCCAACCTACCACTCAACCCCCGCAACCGGTGGCGTCGCCAACACCTGCTGGTGGCACGATTACCGGCATGGTGTGGGAAGATGCCTGTCCTCCTGACCATCCGAACGGGGAGCGTTGTCAGGATTACAAGGGCGGCCAAAAGGTTGGCGATGGTAAGTATCAGGACGATGAGTTTGTGTTGAGCGGCGTGGTGGTCTCTCTTGCCAAGGGCGGTTGCCCGGGCACGCCGGTAGCCAAGGCTGTGACCGATACCAAAGGGCGCTATCGGTTTGCCGAGGTGGAACCAGGCACCTATTGCGTCGCGGTGGATACCGAAACGGCCCCGAACGCCACATTGTTGCGGCCGGGGGTGTGGACGGCGCCGGGCCTTGACCAGGGCATGATGACCGTTCAGGTCACGCCGGGCACCACCCAGACCGTGAACTTTGGCCGCACTCGCCTGGCGCAGGCGATTATGCCGCCCACGCAGGTGGCTCAGGCGACCGAGGCTGCCCCCACCGCTGCGCCCATGACCCCGTCTCCTCAGCCCACTGCCACCGCGCAAGCCCCTGCCGGGCCCGGCGACCTGGGCGAGCCGACCGTGCACGACACCCTCACCCTCCCCGGCAAGCACTGGTACCTCAACACCACGCCCTTCGTCAAATTTGCCCCTGCGCCGGGTAGCGGCCTTTTGATGCAGGTCACCCACCCGGACAACAAAAATTACTGGCTGTTTTCCACCTACCCCGTGATCAAGGATGGTTACATCGAGGCGCTCTTCAAGACCGGCCCCGAGTGCCGCTACAAAGACCGCTACGGTCTGCTGGTGCGCTCGCCAACGCACTACGAGGGCGTGCAGTTCCTGGTCTCCTGCGATGCGTTCTACGAAATCGTGCGCTGGAACGGCGGCATGAAAGTCTACCAGTTCTGGGACCGCACCACCGCCGTCCATCCTGGACCGGGGCAGGTCAACCGCGTGGGCGTGTGGATGCAGGGCAAGACGTTGCGGCTTTACATCAACCGAGAGATGGTGAAAGAAATCAGACTGGATACCGACCTGTTCGATGAGGGTAACTTTGGCCTCATCATCGGTGCCGAGAAGACGGCAGGTTTTCAGGTGACGGCGAAGGAAGTTTCGTACTGGGTGTTCCCGTAAAGTAAACCCCTGACTGGGAGAACGATTCAGGGCACGGCCTCGAGGCCGTGCCCTGTTGTGTTGGAGATTAGAACTTCCGTGACCATTCTTTGAGCCACCGCTCGATGACCACCTTGGTTTGGGTGTAGAACTCGAACGCGTGTTGGCCCTGAGCATGGACGGTACCGAAGAAGCTCTCGCGCCAGCCGCTGAAGGGGTAAAAGGCCATCGGCGCGGCCACGCCGATGTTGATGCCGACGTTCCCCGAGAGCACTTCGTAGCGGAACTTGCGTGCATGGCCGCCGTTGTTGGTGAAGATGCACGCCATGTTGCCGTAGCGCATTCCGTTGATGATCTTCAGGGCTTCGTCCAGCGTGTCCACCTTCATCAGCCCCAACACCGGCCCGAAGATCTCGGTTTCGAAAATCGTACTGCCCACCTGGATGCCGTCCAGCACGGTGGGGCGGAGGAAATAGCCGTTTTCCCACCCGGGGATGACTGCCCCGCGGCCATCGTACAGCACCTTTGCGCCTTCTTCGATGCCTTTGGCGATCAGCCCTTCGATGCGTGCTTTGGCCTTGGGTGAAATGACCGGCCCCATCTGCACGCCCTCTTCCAGGCCGTAGCCCACCTTTCGGGTGCGGGCGGCCTCGACGATGCCTTCGGCGAAGATGTCGTGCGCCTCGCCTACGCCGATCACCAGCGCGGTGGCCAGGCAGCGTTGCCCGGCGTTGCCAAAGGCGCTGTCGGCCAGGATGCGGATGGTCATCTCCATGTCGGCGTCGGGCATGATCACGGTGGGGTTCTTCGCGCCGCCCTGCGCCAGCACGCGCTTGCCGTTCTGCGCCGCCTTTGCATAGATATACTTCGCCACCGGGGTCGAACCGACGAAACTCACCGCCTTGACCGCCGGGTGGTCGAGCAGCGCGTTCACCGTTTCCGCAGCCCCGTTGACCAAATTGATGACCCCTTTGGGGAACCCGGCCTCTTCTACCAGGTCCATCACACGCTGCATGGTCATCGGCGTGCGCTCGGAGGGCTTGACGATGACCGTGTTGCCGGTGGCCACGGCATAGGGCAGGAACCAGAAGGGGATCATGCCGGGGAAGTTGAAGGGGGAAATCACCGCGGTCACGCCCAAGGGCTGACGGAACATGTATTCGTCGATGCCGCGGGCGATGTCTTCGTTAGTGCCGCCCTGCATCAGGGTGGGCGCGCCGATGGCGACCTCGACGTTCTCGATCGCCCGTTTCATCTCGCCTTTGGATTCCTTGAAGGTCTTGCCGTTTTCCTCGGTGATGAGGCGAGAGAGTTCGTCGATGTGCTCGTCCAGCAGGTATTTCAGGCGGAAGAGGTACTGGATGCGGTCCTCTACCGGTGTGCGCCGCCAGGCAGGATAGGCTTCTTCGGCGGCCTGCACGGCCAGCGCCACCTCGTCGGGTGGCGAAAGCGGCACCCGTGCCAGTACCTGCGCGGTGGCGGGGTTGACGACGTCCAGATATTCGGCCTGGGCAGGCGTGTGCCACGCGCCGCCAATGTAGTTGCGCAAGATCTTTGCTTTGCTCATGGATGCTCTCCTTACTCGGAAGATAGGGGCGGTCGATGCGAGTTGCGCCAATTATACACCTTTTTTCTTCGTTTGCTGCAAAAAAGCGCTTGATTTTTTGCGAAGGTCGTGCTATACTTTGCTAAACTCTCGAGGCTTCGCAAAGTGTCCCTGGATCAGATTGATCGGCAGATTATCCGGTTTCTTCAGCGAGATGGGCGCACGCCCTACACCGAGATTGCCAAGCAGTTGGGCGTTTCGGAAGGTACGGTGCGCAACCGGGTGGCGCGCCTGACCGAGAGCCAGACCATCCAGGTAGTGGCGCTGATCGACCCCTACCGGTTGGGCTTCGATGCTGCTGCGATCATCGGCGTTTCGGTAGATCCGCCGCTGATCGAGGCCGCTGCCGAGCAGATTGCTCGTTTCCCGGAGGTTAGTTATCTGGTGTTGGTCTCAGGGATGTTCGACCTCATCGTCGAGGCGCTGTGTCGCGACCGGGAGCACCTTGCCACTTTTCTCAATCAGAGCCTGCATCAGGTGCCGGGGGTGAAAAGCACGCAAACGTTTGTCATCTTGCGGACCTATAAAATGGCTTACGGCGCCAGGCCGACCATTTATCATTCTCCTGCCGGGAGGGCTGATGAGTGAGACTTACGCTGTCGAGTTGAAGAACGTCGTCAAGCAGTTTGGCGAAGTGGTCGCTGTGAATGGCATTTCGCTGCGCATTCGAGATGGCGAGTTCTTCTCGCTGTTGGGGCCCAGCGGGTGCGGCAAGACCACCACGCTGCGGTTGATCGCCGGTTTCGAGATGCCGACCAGCGGCTCGGTGCGCATTTATGGCGAGGAGCAGGGTTATCTGCCGCCCTATCAGCGCCCGGTCAACACGGTGTTTCAGAATTACGCCCTTTTCCCGCACATGACCGTGGCGCAAAACGTGGCCTTTGGGTTGGAGATGCGGAAGGTGCCCAAGGATGAGATCAAGCGGCGGGTGGCCGAGGCGCTGGCCTTAGTGCGGTTGACGGGCAAGGAGAACCGTCGCCCGAAACAACTTTCCGGCGGGCAAAAGCAGCGCGTCGCGCTGGCGCGGGCGTTGGTCAACCGCCCCAAGGTGTTGCTGCTCGATGAGCCGTTGGGCGCACTGGACCTCAAACTGCGCAAGGCGATGCAGAGCGAACTCAAAGCCCTGCAAGAGCAGGTGGGTATTACCTTCATCTACGTGACGCACGACCAGGAAGAAGCCTTGGTGATGTCCGACCGCATCGCGGTGATGAACGAGGGCAATGTGTTGCAGGTGGGTACGCCGGAGGAGATTTACGAACATCCTCAGAGCCGCTTCGTGGCCGATTTCATCGGCAAGACCAATTTCATCAGCGGCAAGGTGGCCGTGATCTCGGGCGACAGGGTGGATTTTCGCTTGCCCGATGGCACGATGGTGGCCGCCACGCTGCCGGAGGGGGCGCAGGTAAGCGCCGGTGACATGGCCACCCTTTCCATCCGCCCGGAGAAGATCTTCGTCACCCCCGAGGGCGAGCAGCCGTTGGTGGGGGATGCGGAAGCCCTCTCGCAGGTATCGGGGCGGTTGGTCAAGATTTTCTACGTCGGCGTCGAGCGACGCTACATCGTGGCACTGGCCGACGATACCGAGGTGGAAGTCCGGGTGCAAAACCTCGACCGCCGCAGCCGCCGCTGTCAGCCCGGCGACCGGGTAACCTTGCACTGGCGGCGGGCGCACGCGCGCCTGTTGAAGGAGTGAGGGATGAGCAAACTGATCACCTGGCTGCGTCAGCGGGCGTCGCTGCAGGCGTGGCTCCTCCTGCTTCCTTCGGCGTTGTGGCTGTTCATCTTTTTCATCGCCCCGCTGTTCATCGTGCTGGTGTACAGTTTTCTGGAGCGCGGCACGTACGGCGGCGTGGTGTGGCACTTTACCCTTGAAAACTACCGGCGGGTGTTCGACCCCCTTTATCTCAAGACTTTCTGGCGCTCGTTCTACATTGCCGTCCTGACCACGGTGTTCACGTTGGTGCTGGGCTACCCGCTGGCTTATTACATCGCCACCCGCCCGCAGCGCCAGCGCGGCACATGGGTGCTGGGGCTGATGATCCCCTTTTGGACCAACTTCCTGGTGCGCACTTACGCTTGGCTGACCCTGTTGCGCACCCATACCGGCCTCATCAACCTCACGCTGATGCACCTGGGCTGGATCCACAAGCCGTTGCCCTTGTTTGGCAACGATACGGCCATCATCATCGGCTTGGTGTACGGCTGGTTGCCCGACATGGTGCTGCCGATTTACGCCACCTTGGAGCGGCTCGACCGCAGCCTGCTGGAGGCGGCGATGGATTTGTACGCGTCGGGCCCCAAGGTGTTCGCGCGGGTGATCTGGCCGCTTTCGCTGCCCGGCGTGGTGGCCGGTTCCATGCTGGTTTTCATCCCCTCGCTGGGCGCGTTCGTCACGCCGGCCATTTTGGGCGGCGGCAAGGCGTTGATGATCGGCAACATCATCAGCAACCAGTTCCTGGCAGCCCATGACTGGCCGTTTGGCTCGGCGTTGTCGTTCGTGATGATGGCGGTGATGCTGGTCGCCACCTTGGTTTACTTCCGGGTGACGTCGGACGAAGAGCGGAGGCAACTATGAGCGAGCAGGCCCTCTCCCGCGCCCTTTCCCGGCGCAGCCAACTGGCGCGGCTGAAGAAGCAGGTGAGCGACCTCCTCTTCCACGCCTACGGCTTTTGGGGCTACCTTTTCCTGTATTTCCCCATCATCATTCTGGTGGTCTTTTCCTTTAACGACTCCCGTTCTACCGCCCAATGGGCCGGCTTTACCACCCATTGGTACGCCGACATGCTCAAAGACCATCAGATCATCCTCTCGCTGTGGAACAGCCTGTTCGTGGCCATCGTTTCGACCACGGTGTCGGTCATCATCGGCACGCTGGCGGCGCTGGCGATGGAGCGCTACCGCTTTTGGGGAAAACTGATGATGGACGCGGTGCTGTATCTGCCCATCATTATCCCCGATATTGCCATGGCAATCATGCTGCTGATTTTCTTCGATATCAGCGGCATCGGTTTCGAGCCGTGGAAGGTCAACTTTTTCGGCGCGCATCTGGCAGTGCCCTATTCGGTCATCATCGGCCATGTGGCCTTCAACATCTCGTTCGTCGCGGTGGTGGTGCGGGCGCGGCTGGCGCAGATGGATCAGGTGTTGGAGGAGGCGGCGCAAGACCTGTACGCAGACCCCTGGCGCACCTTTTGGCGGGTGACCTTTCCCATGCTGTTGCCCGGCATCCTGGGCGGCGCGCTGTTGGCCTTCACCCTTTCTATGGACGATTTCGTCATCACTTTCTTCACCAGCGGCGCGGGCTTCAATACCCTGCCGGTGCGGGTGTTCGGCATGATCAAGAAGGGCGTCACGCCCAAGATCAACGCGGTTTCGACCCTGATGTTGCTTTTCTCTTTGATGCTGGTGGCCATCTCGCTCATCCTTAGCCGCGGCGGAGAGAAAGGCGATTCGTCGGGTAATCCCATGTTCTGACCGTGTCCACAATTTTCGAGAAGGAGGAAAACCCTATGAAACAACGTCTTGTTCTTTTGGTGTCTTTGCTCGTGGTGATGGGGCTGCTGTTGGCAGCCTGTGGCACCCCGAAGCAGCAGGCCACGCAGGCGCCCAAGCCCGCGGCGACCGAAGCGGCGGCCCAACCCACCAAGGCTGCTCAGCCTACTCAGGCTCCCCAGCCGACCGAAGCGCCGAAAGAGGTGCAGCCAGCCAAAGAGATCGTTTTCTACAACTGGTCGGAGTACATCGACCCCAAAGTCTACGAACTCTTCGAGAAGGAAACCGGCATCAAGGTCGTAGAAGACAACTTCTCCAGCAACGAGGAATTGCTCGCCAAGTTGCAAGGCGGCGCGACGGGCTATGCCCTCATCGTGCCCTCGGATTACACCGTCAAGATCATGATCGACCAGGGCATGTTGGCGCCGCTCGATCGGGACAAAATCCCCAACTTGAAGAACATTGCTCCCCGCTTCCGCAATGTGTATTACGACCCCGGCAACAAATACTGTGTGCCTTATCAGTGGGGCACGACCGGCATCGGCTACCTCTCCGACAAGGTGAAGAAGCCTGAGAGCTGGTCGGTGTTCTTCGACCCCGACCCCAACGCCCCCTGGTATGGCCGCATGACCATGCTCGACGACGCCCGCGAAGCCTTTGCCGCCGCGTTGGTGTACCTGGGCTATGACATCAACACCACCGACGAAAAGCAACTGGAAGAGGCCAAGCAGGCGCTCATCCGCGCCAAAGCCGCGCTTTCCGGCTATGACAGCGATACCTACGAAGACCTGTTGGCCTCCGGCGAGAACCTGATTGCCCACGGCTGGAATGGCGACTTCTTGCAGGCGATGGAAGACAACGAGAACATTGCTTACACCATCCCCAAGGAAGGCGGCGTGATCTGGGTGGACAATGTCTGTATCCCGGCTTCGGCAACGCCTGAGCAGAAAGTGGCTGCCGAGATGTTCCTGAATTTCATCCTGCGCCCCGACATCGGCGCAATGATTTCCGAGTACAACTACTACGCCACGCCCAACAAGGCCGCTGAGGCCAAACTGGATGCCGATTTCCTCAACGACCCCTCGGTTTATCCGCCAAAGGATGTGCTCGACAAACTCCAGTTCATCAAGCCGGTGGGCAAGGCCGAATCCCTCTATCAACGGATGTGGGATGAGGTGAAAGCCGCGCCCTAAGGCGACTTTTCGAGGCCCTCTGGGAAGCGGCTCCATGCCGCGCGCACGCTCAGAGGGCCTTGCTTTGCCTGTTGACGGCGGAAAATCCTCTCGTGGATGTGTTCGGCGAGGTTTTTGAATGAAAACCACCCCATTTTGGCCTGACGATTTCCCTCGTCCTGCCGATTTGCCGGTGGCCGAGGCGCTGCCCGAGACGGTGGACGTGGCGGTGGTGGGCGGTGGCTATACCGGCCTGAGCGCCGCCCGCACCCTCGCCCGCCACGGCGCATCCGTGGCCGTGCTGGAGCAGCATACCATCGGCTGGGGCGCCAGTTCCCGCAACGGCGGCATCACCGGTTGCGGTCTCAAGCAGGGCATGCCCACCATTTTCAAGCGCTATGGCGAAGAGCGGGCGCGGGTGTTTTGGCAGACTTCCCTCGACGCGCTCGACCTGATCAAAGAACTGGTGAACGCCGAGGGCGTGGATTGCGACTGGCACCAGGGCGGCGACCTTTCGGTGGCCTACAAGCCTTCGCATTTCGAAGCAATGAAGGCGCGCGTGACCTGGCATCGCAAGATGTTGGGGCACGAACTGGTGCTGGTGCCCCCCGGCGAGTTGCAGCAGGAGATCGGCAGCCCCGCGTATTACGGAGGGGTGATCGACCCCCACGGCGCAGGGCTGCACCCGGCCAAACTGGTATTTGGGCTGGCGCGGGTGGCGGCGCGCTACGGGGCGCAGTTGTGCGAAAATACCCCCGTCCACCGTATCGAACGCACATCCAGCGGCTATCGCCTGACCACCGGGCGCGGGGTGGTGCTGGCGAAGGAAGTCGTCCTGGCCACCAACGGCTACACGGGACGGCTGGCGCCGGCGCTCCGGCGGCTGGTCATCCCCGCGGGCAGTTACAGCATCGTCACCGAGCCATTGCCCGTCGAAGTGCAACATCGCATCAGCCCCAAAGGGCGCGTCTTCTGGGATTCCAAGTGGTTCCTCAACTACTTCCGCCTGACGCCCGACGGACGCCTGTTGTGGGGCGGGCGCAATGACCTGAGCACCACCCTCGACCTGCACGCCAGCGCCCGCATTTTGCACCGCCAGATGCTGCGGGCTTTCCCCTACCTGGAAGGCTACGCCGTGACCCACACCTGGACGGGGCAGTTGGGCATTCCCTTCGACCTGATGCCCAAGGTGGGGCGGCTGGAAAACGGCGTACATTACGCGGTGGGCTTCGGTGGCCACGGCCTGCACATGGCGCTCTACACCGGGCGCGAAATCGCCCGCCTGCTCCTGGGGCAGATCAGCACCTCTCCGTTCCTGGAAATCCCCCAACGGCGCTACTTCTTCTACCGCTACAAGCCGTGGTTCATGCCCCTGGTCGCCTCGTACTACCGCCTGCGTGACGCCCTTTCTTAGCCTCGCGCCCGACACCCACTTCCCAATACCTACTACCTAACACCCTCTACCCAACACCCCCTACCCAACACCTCAACCCCCGGAGTTTCCCCATGAGTATGCAAGGACCCAAAACCAAAGCCCTGTTCGAAAAAGCCAGAAAGTACATCCCCTATGGCGTGAATTCCAACTTCCGCTACTGGGGCGACGACGACACCCTGGTCATCGAGCGCGGCGAAGGCGCTTATATCTGGGACGCCGACGGCAAGCGGTACATCGACTACCGCCTGGCCTTTGGCCCCATCATCCTCGGCCATGCGCACCCCAAGGTCAACCAGGCGGTGGCCGAGGCCATCCAGAACGGCACCCTGTTTGCCTGGACCACGCCTTACGAGGTCAGCCTGGCCGAGCGCATCGTGCGCCTGACCGGAGTGGACAAGGTGCGCCTGACAAACACCGGCTCCGAGGCCACGATGCACGCCCTGCGGATTGCTCGCGCCTACACCAACCGCGAAAAGTTCATCAAGTTCGAAGGACAATATCACGGCCAGGTGGACTATTTCATGTTCAGCACGGCTTCGTCGCCTGCGCGGGCGTTGGGTTCCCGCCGCAGCCCGGTGTCGTCGCCCACCACCTCGGGCATCCCTCTGGACGTGCATCAGTACGTCATCAACCTGCCGTTCAACGACTTCGAGGCCGTGGAGCGCACGGTGAAGGACAAATGGGGCGACATTGCGGCCATTTTCGTCGAACCGATGCTGGGCAATGCGGCGGGCATTTTGCCGGAGCCGGGCTTTTTGGAGCATCTGCGCGCGCTGTGCGACGAATACGGCATTGTGCTGGTATTCGACGAGGTCAAGACGGGATTTCGTATAGCCAATGGTGGAGCGCAGGAGTATTTCGGCGTGCGCGCCGACCTGGTGACCTACGCCAAGGCGATGGGCAACGGCTTCCCCATTGCGGCCATTGCCGGCAAGGAAGAGGTGATGATGACCGTGCAGCCCGGCGCGACCGCCCATGGCGGCACGTATTCCGGCAACGTGGCCGGCGCGGCGGCTGCCGATGCCGTGCTCGCCATCCTGGAAAGCGAACCGGTCATCGAAACCATCTGGCAGCGCGGCGAGGCGCTGATGAAGGGCATCGACCAGATTTTGGGCGAAGAGGGCATTCCGCATGTCGTCACCGGCCTGCCGCCCATGTTTAGCATTATGCTGGGCAGCGACGAAGCCCCCAAAGACTTCCGCGGTTACCTGCAGACCGACGGCGAATTGTACGAGGAGATTGCCATGAACCTCATCGCCCGCGGGGTGATGCCCGACTCCGATGGCCGCGAACCGTGGTTCCTGTGCGCTGCGCTGAGCGAAGAGGACGTCGCCGAGACGCTCAACGTCTTCCGCGACGCGGTGAAGGCCGCCAAGAAATAACGCTTCCGTGGGGTAGGGCGGGGCGCGGCCTTGCCCTACCCCCTTGAGCACGAGGAGGTTGTCATGCCTTATGGCTATCACGGCAAGATTTTGCACATTGACCTGACCGCAGGCCGCCTGGAGGTGGAAACGCCGCCTGAGGCGTTTTATCGCACCTACGTCGGCGGCAGCGCGGTGGGGGCGTATTACCTGCTCAAGCACACGCCGCCCCATGCCAACCCCCTGGGCCCGGAAAACACCCTGACCGTGGCCGTGAGCGTGCTTACCGGCGTCAGCCTGGCCGGCCTGAGCCGGGTGACCGTGGTGGCCAAGTCGCCCCTCACCGGCGCGATTGGCGATTCCGAATCCGGCGGCTTTTTCCCCGCCGAGATGAAGTGGTCGGGCTTCGATGCCTTCGTGTTCCACGGACGCGCCGCCGAGCCGGTGTACCTCTGGGTGCACGACGGCCAAGCCGAACTGCGCCCGGCGGGCCACCTGTGGGGCAAGACCACCGGCGAGGTGGAAGACCTCATCAAGGCGGAGTTGGGCGACCCTAAGGTGCACATCATGCAGACCGGCATCGCCGGGGAGAACGGCGTGCGGATGGCCGCCATCATGACCATGGCCAACCGCGCCAACGGGCGCACCGGCATGGGCGCGGTGATGGCCAGCAAGAACCTGAAGGCCATTGTGGTGCGCGGCAAGGCGCGCCCCCAGGTGGCCGACAAGAAGGCCGTCGCGGCCCTGGCGCGCTGGGGCGGCAAGGCGTTCCCCGAATCGGACGTCTATGGCATGGGGCTGTACGGCACCGCCGAGATCGTGCGTTCCCAGAGCAAGAAAGGCGGCTTGCCCACCCGCAACTGGAGCAGCGGCACGTTCGAGGGCGCAGAGGCCATCGACGGCAAGACCATGGCCGAGACCATTCTCAAAGAGCGCGACACTTGCTACGCCTGCCCCATCCGCTGCAAACGGGTGGTGGAGGTCACCGAAGGGAAGTATCGCGTCGACCCCCGTTACGGCGGGCCGGAATACGAAAGCCTGGCTACTCTGGGCGCCTATTGTGGCATCGACGACCTGAACGCGGTGGCTTATGCCAACCAGTTGTGCGCCATGTACGGCCTGGATACCATTTCCACCGGCGCGACGGTGGCCTGGGCGATGGATGCCTTCGAGCACGGTTACTTGACCACCGCCGACACCGACGGTATCGAGTTGCGCTTTGGCAACGCCGAGGCGCTGATTGCCATGATCGAGAAAATCGCCCACCGCGAAGGCTTTGGCGACCTGCTGGCTGAGGGCTCAGCGCGGGCTGCGGAGAAAATCGGCGGCGGCGCGATAGACCTGGTGGTCACGGCCAAAAAGCAAGAGTTGCCCGCCCACATGCCGCAGGTCAAGCGCTCTCTCGGGCTGATCTACGCGGTCAACCCCTTTGGCGCCGACCATCAGTCCAGCGAGCACGACCCCTCTTACAACTGGTACCCCGAGCGGATGGCGCAACTCGGCCTCACCAACCCGCAGCCCAACGACGTCCTCAACGAGGAAAAGGTGCGCTTTGCCCTGGTCACCGAGTGGCTTTACTCGGCGTTGGACACGTTCAACGTCTGCCAGTTCGTCTTTGGCCCCTCGTGGCACCTGTACGACGTCAGCCAACTGGTAGAAGCCATCAATGCCATCACCGGTTGGGATTTGGACATTCCCGCCCTGTTGAAAGTGGGCGAGCGGCGGCTGAACATGCTGCGCGCCTTCAACGCGCGGGAAGGCTTTACCCGCGCCGACGATGCCTTGCCCAAGAAACTCTTCCAGCCCCTCAAAGGCGGCAAGACCGACGGCGTGGCGCTGACCCCCGAAGAAATCGAGCAGGCCAAGGACATCTACTATCGCATGGCCGGATGGGACGAAAACGGCGTGCCCAAGCGCGAAACGCTGGCAAAACTTGGCCTGGAATGGATTGACCTTCCTCACCCCTAACCCCCTAACCCCCTAACTCCCTTTGGAGGCATCCCATGCGCATCGTGGTTTTGGGCGGCGGCGGCAAGATGGGTTCCATTGCCGTGCAGGCCCTGAGCAAAGAAGACCGTGTGGACGAAATCGTGATTGCCGACTACAACACCGAGGCCGCGCAAGTGGTGGCCGATTTCATCGGCAGCCCCAAAATCCGCATTCAGTTTGCCGACGTCAACGACCATGACGGCCTGGTCAAAGTGTTGCAAGGCGCCAATGCCTGCGTCAACGCGACCGTGTATTACACCAATTTGCAGGTGATGGAAGCCTGCCTGGAAGCCGGTGTGCCGTACACCGATCTCGGTGGCCTGTTCCACGTGACGTTGAAGCAACTGGAACTGAGCGAGCGTTTTGCCGCGCGCGGCCTGAGCGCGGTGTTGGGCATGGGTTCTGCGCCCGGTGTGCCCAACATCCAGGCGCGCTACGCCGCCGACCGGCTGGATACGATGGAATACATCCACATTTACGACGGCATCAAGCCCCCGCCGCCAGACGACCTGCGCTTCACCTACGCCGTGCCGACGATTTTGGACGAAATGAACATGCCCCCCGTTGTCTATCGTGATGGTGAGTTTGTCGAGGTCGAGCCGCTGACCGGTTTCGAGGATTACATGTTCTCCGACAACCTCGGCGTGCTGCCGATGCACTATTCCCTGCACTCGGAGGTCGCTACCCTGCCGCGCACTTTTCGCGCAAAGGGCGTGCGGGAGTGCTTTTTTAAGATCAACTACTGGGGCATGGCGAAAGAGACGGTGGAGAAAGTGCGTGTGTTGGGCGAGTTTGGCTTCAACGACACCCAGCCGGTGAACGTCAAAGGCACGTCGGTGGTGCCGCGCGATTTTCTCGTCGCGATGATGGCCAAATTCGTGCCCCCTGTGACCGCCTTTCTGGAACCTCCCAAGAACCAGCCCCCCGATTGGGCCAAGGAAATCGTCACCGAGGTGAAGGGAACGAAGGACGGCGAGGAAGTGATTTACCGCCTGGGCACGGTCACGCTGAAGGGCGCTTTGCCTACCGGCACCGCGCCCGCGCTGGCGGCCATCTGGCTGGCCGAGGGGCGGATCGCCCCGGGGGTGCATCCGCCCGAAGCCGCCATCGACCCGGTGCCGTTCTTCCAAGATCTGGCGCGCCACGACATCTACACCCGCGTTACCGTTACCCGCCCGGTGGCGTGAGGCATCCGGCGCTGCCGGCAGGCTACGGGGCGCGACCTTCCCCCGGCAGGCGGTCGTAGGCGGGCGACTCGTCTTCGCTTACTTTGGCCATGGCGGCCTCGAAGCGGGCCCGGCTGGCGCGAGAGGCGCGCTGCTGCAGGTATTGCTCCGTCATCAGCGCGGCGATCTTTTCCGCCAGCGCGATGGTGACGAATTGGTTGATGGAG
>JALSPT010000074.1 GCA_026985785.1 Anaerolineales bacterium | reverse complement strand
GAGACGGCGGTCTTGAGGTTGGGGTCCCAGTTGATGAGGCGCGGGCCGCGGTAAATCAGCCCTTTCTTCCACAGGCGGACGAAGGCTTCCCGCACGGCGCGCGAAAGCCCTTCGTCCAGGGTAAAGCGTTCCCGCCCCCAATCGCAGGAAGCCCCTAAGCGGCGGATCTGGCCGACGATGCGGTCGTGGTAGCGTTCCTTCCATGCCCAGGCGTGTTTGAGGAAGCTCTCCCGCCCGAGGGCATGGCGCTCGATGCCTTTGGCGGCCAGGTCGCGTTCCACCATCAGTTGGGTGGCGATGCCGGCGTGGTCGGTGCCGGGCAGCCAGAGGGTGGGTTCGCCTTTCATGCGGTGGTAGCGGGTCATCAGGTCTTCGAGGGAAACGAACATTGCGTGGCCCAGGTGCAGTTCGCCGGTGACGTTGGGCGGGGGCATGGAGATGACGAAGGGCTTTTTGTGGGGGTCGTGGCCGGGGTCGGCGGGGTCGTTGGTGGGGGCGAAGTAGCCGCGGCTTTCCCACCGGTGGTAAATTTCGCCCTCCAATTCGCGGAAGTTGAAGGTGGGGGGGATGTCGTAGCGGGGCATAAGAACCTCCTGGAGAGTCGTGGAAGTCGTATAGTCGTATAGTCGTATAGTCGTATAGTCGGCGGTCGGGTAGTTGTCCTTTGCGCTTTCGTGTTTTCTTTGTGTTAAATAAAACACCCCTTCGCCGATGAGGACGGAAGGGGAATCCGCGGTACCACCTCACTTCGCCGCGCCTTGCGGCGGCGACGCGCTCAGCACCCCAGCGGGCAGGCTTGCCGATTGGGGTTGCGCTGTAACGGGCGCGCCCGGGCCGGTCTACTCACCGCGTGGCGGCTTTCTTCGGCCCGCGTCTCTCGGCGACCTTCGGCAGGGCAGGGCTGTGGCGGCTTTCAGCCGGTGACCGCATCTTTTCTGTCAGCCTGCGATCTGCTTACTCCTCCGAGAGTGACATAAGCATTCTTCAATGATGTGGCCTGATTATATGAGGCCAGGGTGAAATTGTCAATATGGCGCGTTCTGTTCTTGATGGGGAGGTCGATGCCCTACCACACGCGCTCCAGACGGGGGTTATCACAGGCACGGCGTCCAATTTTGGCCATATTGTGCCACGTTTCGCCAATTTTGATGCGTACCACGTCGGCAGTGAAATCGGTATTGGTCGGCCCGTGGTTGTCGTAAAACCATGACCCTACGCCATAGAAATCCACCGGCACGCCCAGCCGCTCGAAGAGCGCGATCTTCTCCGGGCGGAAGCCCCCCGAAACCACGATCTTGACCTCCTGGCAGTAGTGGCGGGCTTCTTCTCGCCAGGCAGGAGGCAGTTGCCAATGTTCCCAGGCATGATCCAGAGCATCACGCACCTGCCAGACCAGTCGAGGATTGACGCCCAGGTCGAGTTTGGGGTCGCCGAGGGGCGTCAGGCCGCTGTCGCGCAAGTCGCCAGAGGTGTCAAGACGCACGCCAAACAAACGAAAACGGGCGGCTTGCTCGGTCTGGCCTGCCTCTTTCAGACGGCGGTATTCGGCAAACATGGCCCCCGCCACCCGCACTGCATCGCGGGCACAAGCGTTGTTGAAATCTACCAACGCGATGCGGGGGATTTCAGGGGGGAGGGTGCGGGCAAAAGCCAGCATAGCCTCGGGAATGTCCCCGGCAAAGCAGGCCAGATAAGCATGAGCGGTGGTGCCACCGCCTTGCCCGCCCCACCAAGCGCCCTGTGCGTCGGTGGAGATGAAAGGCTGCACCTGGGCGTCGTGGTCGTGGTTGTAACGCGCCACCCCGATGGCGTAAGCGTAGCCATCCACTGCCTGGGCGGAGGGCAAATCGAAGCGTGCCGGGAAGAAGAGCACCGGCTTGCCGCGACTGGCTTGCAAAATCTGGTAGGTGTTGGTGGCGATACGACTGGCGCGAGTGAGGAAGCCCAGTGTGACGGTTTCCAAGGGGCCAAAATCACGGTAGCGCCCCCGCACCCGCAACACCGGCTGTACTGCTTGGGGATTGCCGCTATAGGTCACGGTGTCGCCATCGTACACAGCCCACACTTGAAGCGCATTGGCAGTGCTAATGAAGCGCTCACCCTGCCAATAGCCGGTTGCCTGCCGTAGAATGGCCAAGGCAGCGTCCACACCTGCTACCACGGTGGTGCCGGGGCGGCGGGTGAACCACTGCATCTCAACCTGCACCTCGCCGACCGGCAAGCCGTGCACTTGCTCGTTGGGCAGACGGCTGTGTTCCCCGTCATAGGTGTAACCGCTTTCGCTCAGGGCGGCCAACAGATGGGCGATGTTGACGAAGTATTTGTCGGCATACACGCCGCGGCGGATGCCTTCCCAATCCAAATCGAAGGTCTCGGCGGGCAAACGGCTACGGTCGAAAAAGGTCATTGCAGTGCTCCTTTCAAAGAAGTGAAGGCGGCCACGCAAGGACAGGTTTCAGCAATGGTCGCAACCCCATCGAGAATCAGCAGGAAGGTGGCCAGTCGTCTATAGCCTCTTCACTATGCACCCGGTGTGCTCCTGCCGCCTCGAAACGGGCATACGCCTCTTCGGCAGCGGCGGTGAAATCGGCACTAGGCGCGACAACTGGTGAGGTTGTATCCTCCAGCAAGTAGATTTTGTGTACCAGGTGCCCTTGCCCACGGCTTTGCAGCGCTTTCAGCAAGTCGCTGACCGTCCAGGCGACGCAATGGCTCTTGGCCTGGCCGGTGACGATGACCATATCGTATGCTTCCACCAACTGTACCAACCGCTCGTTGGGGGGCACCAATTGCCGCCCTTCGGTATCGATGTTCACTTCCGGCCTCAGCGCGGAATAGTGTTCGGTGAGAGGATGGTTGCCTTTGATGATGAATTCCGGTTGCGCATAGCGAGCGATGCTGTGGAAGAAAATTGCCTCTTCCACGGCGGGCACCAACGCGTGGCCGATGCCGCCCAGCATGGCATGAAACGGCCAAATAGTGTGCTGGTATTTGCCGCGGGCGGCCAGGGTGGTGACATAATGTTCCAGATGACGCTGCCCCTCTTCGGGGGTCAAGCCAAGTTCGGCAGCTGCGGCGGGGTTGAAGCGCCAGCGCCCATTGCGGACGTCATCGACCGAGATCGTGGTGTAAGGCGCGGGATGATGTCCTTCGGCATCCACCAGGAAGGGAGGATGGAAGATCTGCAGCGGCAGGTGGGTATCGAGGGTGGCAGCAATATGGGTAATGCGATGGAGATTGCGGTAGATAAACCGGCACAGGCGGATATTGTCTTCCACCGCGCCGTTGCCGGAGCGCCCGGCGACAAAAAGTTCGAAACCCGGCAGGCAAAAGGTGTTTTGGACGTCGATCAACACCAAGGCCACCCGGCGCTCGTCCTCCGCTGCAGGGGGAATGTGATGGCGCTTTGCCCATGCGCGTGCTTCTGCGGCGCGTTTTTCGTAATCCACCTTCCACACCTCCCCCACGCGGTCGGGGTGGAAATGGGGTGGCAAGGGAAGTTGAGACATCGGCCTCTCCTTCTGATAGTGTAAACACGACACTAATAAACGCTCAAACAAAAACGCAGCTTGAGGCAGCGTGATAGGAATTATACGCCATGTGAGGGGAACGTCAAGCACAACTGCCACGGGGTGTATGCAGATGTTGTAGAATGC
>JALSPT010000073.1 GCA_026985785.1 Anaerolineales bacterium | reverse complement strand
AAGCCGGCATCAAGCCCATCCTCGGCATCGAAGCCTACCTCGCCGGCGGCAAGATGACCGAGCGCAGCAAAGAAAACAAAGAAACCTTCCACCTCTTGCTGCTGGCACAAAACGAAACCGGCTACAAGAACCTGCTCAAACTGGCCACCGCCGCCCAACTGGAAGGCTTCTACTACAAACCCCGCATCGACCACGACATCCTGGCGCAGCACAACCACGGCCTGATCGCCACCACCGGCTGCCTGTCGGGCGAAATTCCGCGCGCCATCCAGCGCGGCGACATGAAAACCGCCCGCGAGAAAATGGCCTGGTACCGCGACGTCTTCGGGCGCGAGCGCTTTTTCGTCGAACTCCAATCCCACAAAATCCCCGAACTGCCCGAAATCAACCGCACCCTCATCGCCCTGGCCAAAGAGTTCGGCCTGCGGCTGATTGCCACCAACGACGTCCACTACATCAAGCCCGAGGACGCCCGCCTGCAGGATGTGCTCATCGCCATCCAGACCGGCAAACTGCTCACCGACCCCAAGCGAATGCAGATGACCGACGACACCTACTACCTGCGTTCGCCGCAGGAGATGGCCGAGATTTTCGCCGAGGTGCCGGAAGCCATCAGCAACACGCTGCTGGTGGCCGAAATGTGCAACGTTCATCTGCGGTTCGCCAACGCGAAGAAAGAAGAAGACAAAGGCAAGTACATTTTGCCTGCCTTCCCGGTGCCGGAAGGGTACGATGCCGAAAGTTATCTGCGCCACCTGTGCGAAGAGGGGCTGCGGCGGCGCTATGGCGAAGCGGGCGCCCAGACGCCCGAGGTGCGCCAACGGCTGGAACACGAACTCGGCATCATCCACACGATGGGCTTCGACGCCTATTTCCTCATCGTGTGGGATCTGGTGGAATACGCCCGCAAGCAGGGCATTTGGTTCAACGCCCGCGGCTCGGCTGCCGGGTCGCTGGTGGCCTACGCGCTGGGCATCACGATGGTCGACCCACTGGAGCACGGCCTGATCTTCGAGCGCTTCCTCAACCCCGGACGCGTCTCCATGCCCGACATCGACCTGGACTTCCAGGACGACCGCCGGGACGAGATGATGCGCTACTGCGCGCTGAAGTACGGCGAGGACAAAGTCGCCCAAATCATCACCTTTGGCACGATGAAAGCCCGCGCCGCAGTGCGCGACGTCGGGCGGGTGATGGATATCCCCCTTTCCGAAGTGGACAAAGTCGCCAAATTGATTCCCAACATCCCCGGCAAACCGGTCAGTCTGGACGAAGTGCTGGGCATCGCCGCCGAAAGGGAAACCGACCCCGAAAAACGCCGCGAAAAAGAAAAACTCATCGTGCCCGAACTGGTCGCGCTCTACCGCAGCCGCGACGAAGCCCAATCCTACTTCCGAGAACTGCTCGACACCGCCCGCGCGATGGAAGGCGTGGTGCGCAACGTCGGCACCCATGCCGCCGGCGTGATCATCACCGACCAACCGGCGGTGGAATACGTCCCCCTGCATCGCCCCACCAGCAACGACCCCAACCTGCCGATCAAGAAAATCACCCAGTACGAAATGTCCATCCTGGAGGCTTTGGGGCTGCTCAAGGTGGATTTCCTCGGCCTTTCCACCCTCACCGTGATGGCGCGCGCCTGCGAACTCATCGCCCAACGCCACGGCAAGCGCTACGACCTCTACAACATCCCCACCGACGACCCAGAAGCCTACCGCCTGCTGAGCGAAGGGCGCACGGCGGGCGTGTTCCAAGTAGAGGGGCAGGGCATGACCCGCAACCTGATGGAAATGAAACCCACCAAACTGGAGCACGTCATCGCCATGATCGCGCTCTACCGCCCCGGCCCGCTGGAATTCATCCCCTCTTACATCCGCCGGATGCACGGCCAGGAAAAGCCCACATACCTGCACCCCAAACTGGAGCCCATCTTCCGCGAAACCTTTGGCATCGCGGTGTACCAGGAACAAATCATGTTCGCAGCGATGGAACTGGCAGGCTACAACGCCTCCGAAGCCGACGACCTGCGCAAGGCCATCGCCAAGAAAAAGAAAAAGGAACTACTCAAGCACCAACAAAAGTTCGTAAAAGGCGCGGTGGCCAACGGCATACCTCGCGAAACGGCTGAAGCCATCTTCCACAACTGGCTGGAATTCGCCCGCTACGGCTTCAACAAAAGCCACGCCGCCGACTACGGCGTGATCGCCGTGCAGACCGCCTTCCTCAAAGCCCACTACCCCGCCGAATTCATGGCCGCCACCATGTCGGTCACCAAGCACGATACCGACAAAATCGCCTTTTACGTCGCCGACTGCCAGCAAATGGGCATCCCCGTGCTGCCGCCCAGCGTCAACGCCAGCGGTTGGGATTTCACCATTGAAGGGACATTGGAAAAGCCCGCCATCCGCTTTGCCCTCGGCGCCATCAAAAACGTCGGCCAGGGGCCGGTGGATGCCATCCTCGAAGCCCGCGGCGACCACCCCTTCACCGGCCTGACCGACTTCGTCCATCGGGTCGATCTGCGCAAGGTCACCAAACGTGCCCTGGAAAGCCTGATCAAAGCCGGCGCGCTGGACGACTTTGGTGACCGCCAAGACCTGCTCGCCTCGCTCGACCACATCATGGCGGTCAATGCCGCACACTTCCGCGCCAAAGAAATTGGCCAACTCAGCCTGTTCGGCCAAGCCACCGGCGTGACGGAAACCATCAAACTGCATTCGCCCACATATCGCGAAAGCCGGCTGACCGTGCTCTCATGGGAACGAGAACTCACAGGCACCTACCTCTCCGAGCACCCCCTGACGCCGGTGCGCCCCTTATTGGAAAAAGCCATCACCCACACCTCCCGCCAACTGGCCGACGCCCCACCCAACCACCGCGTCTGGGTAGGCGGCATGATCACCGACCGCAGGCGCATCACCACCAAAAAAGGCGACGAAATGGGCTTTGCCTCGCTGGAAGACCTGGAAGGGCATGTCGAACTGGTGCTCTTCCCGCGTACCTGGGAACAGTACGCCACCCGGCTGGAGCCGGGCAAAGTGGTGCTGGTGTATGGGCGGGTGGATGCTTACGGCGGCTCCCCCAAAATCCTGGTAGAGCAGGTAGAAACCAACCTGAACGTCGTGCGACACAACGGCGACGTGGTGGCCATCAAACGCCCGGCGCCGCCGCCTCGCCCGAAGAAGCGCGCCTCCCCACCCCCGCAGCCACCAAAGCCAACCGCCGAGGAAACCTCCCCTGAGCCGCCTCAACCGTTGACGCCGCCACCCGACAACGGCGGGGAAGCCCCACCACCGCCGTCATCGCCCCCCGCCGTCGGCAAACCCCCGCCACCGGAACCCTCCCCCGAGGGGTGGCTGGAGAACGCTCCACCCAAACCACCTGCTGCCCTGCAGCCCACGGCTGCCCCTCAAAACCTGCCCCTGGCCGTCGCGGTGGCCGAACCCTCGGGTGACTACGCCGTCACCTTGCCCGAAACGCCTGAACCTCCCTCGGAGCCATCGGCAGAGGCGGTGGAAGAGCCCCCCGCTCCGCCGCCCAGCACGGAAGCCGCCCCACCCCCCAACGACGCGCCGCCCGCAGCGCCCCCGGCGGAGGGGAGCGCCGCTACCGAGGAGGGCGCATCGCCAAGCAACGCGCCCCCCACGCCGCCGCCAGACGAGACCTCC
>JALSPT010000072.1 GCA_026985785.1 Anaerolineales bacterium | reverse complement strand
CCCCTTGCTGCCCCTCTACCGCGCGGTGGAACGCCGCTACCTGCGCAGCGTGGACGCCTTCGTTTTCAACAGCCGCACCACCCGGCAGCAGGTGGCCGTGCTGCGCGGCGAGCCGCTGCCGTCCCACATCGTGGCCTACCCCGGCGGCGATCGCCTGCGTCCCGAAGTCACGCCTGAGGCCGTGGCCTCCCGCGCCCGCCAACCCGGCCCGCTGCGGGTGCTCTTCCTGGGTAACCTGATCCCCCGCAAAGGGCTGCACGTGCTGCTGGCCGCGTTGGAGCGCCTGGCGTCGGAGAAAGCCATCCTCGATGTAGTCGGCGGCGAGCATTTTGCCCCGGCTTACGCCCGCCGGATGCGGCGTCTGGCCCAGTCCTCCCCCCTGCGTGGCCGGGTGCGCTTCTACGGTCACCTGGACGATGAAGCCTTGCGCCAACGCCTGCGCGCCGCCCATGTGCTGGCCGTGCCTTCGCAATACGAAGGTTTCGGCATCGTCTATCTGGAAGCCATGGGCTTCGGCCTGCCGGTCATCGCAGGCTCCCAGGGAGCGGCCTGGGAGTTCGTGACTGAGGGCGAAAACGGCTTCCTCCTGCCTGCCGAAACACCCGCTGCCATCGAGCGGCTGGCCGCGCACCTGCGCCGCCTGCACCACGACCGCGAAACGCTGGCCCGCATGGGCATCGCCGCCCGGCGGCGTTACGAAGGACACCCCACCTGGGAAGCCAGCATGGCGCGCATTCGGGACTTCCTGGAAAATTTGCTTCCCTCACGCGCATTCTTGACACCCTAAAGTATTATTGATAAAATCTACTTACCAGTTGGTAAGTAATCGTGAGGAGGCAAAATTTCATGAAGCGTGGATGGTGGGTTGCTCTCATCGTGATGGCGTTGGCCGCGGTAGGGGGGTGGCAGATATACGTTCAGAGAGAGAAAGCGACGCAAGCGCCTCAGTGGCAAACCGCCAAGGTCACCAGGGGTACTTTGGAGGCGACCGTCACGGCCAGCGGCACGGTGCGGGCTGCTCAAAGTGCCGTCTTGGTATGGCAACTCAGTGGCGTGGTGGGAAAGGTGAACGTCGCATTGGGCAGCCACGTTCAACGCGACGACGTGTTGGCCGCCTTACGGGAGGACTCCTGGCCACAAAGCCTGCTCACCGCGCGCACCTCTTTGCTTACCGCCCAACAACGATTGGACGACCTCCGGCGCAAAGCCTCTTTGCAATATGCCCAGGCATTGGAAAGCTTGGCGCAGGCGCGCCAGCGCCTGAAGAGTGCCGAGTGGCGCTATAACAGTATCGTGGTCAATTGGGATGCTCAAAAAGCCGAGGACGAATACAAAAAATGGCACAACCTGGTGCTCTCACTGCAACGCGAACTGAACAGCCCCACCACACCACCGCAATTACAACCCGCCTTGCGGGTGCAACTGGAAACGGCCAAGCGGCAAGAGATGGTGGCCAAGAACAATTTGAACCCCAGCGAGGAAGACAAAGCCAAAGCCACCGCCGACTACGAACTGGCCAAAGCCCAGGTGGCTTATTGGGAGCAAGAAGCCGCCCGCTGGCAAAACGGCCCCCCCGAAGACCAGGTGGCTCAACTACAAGCCCAAATTGCTGCCGCGCAGGCAGCCCTGGACATGGCCATTCTCAAAGCGCCTTTCGATGGCACGGTAACGGCCAGCCAGGTCACCGTGGGCGACGTGGTGACACCCGGCATGGCAGCCTTTCGCCTCGACGACCTGAGCACGCTCTACGTCGATGTCGATCTCCAGGAACTGGAGATTGTGCAGGTCAAGGCGGGGCAGTCGGTCGTCTTCGAGTTTGACGCTTTGCCGGGCAAAACCTACCACGGCAAGGTAACAGAAGTCGCCCTGGCCGGCACGCCCGACCGCAGCGGCAACGTCAACTTTCGGGTTACGGTTGTGATGGAAGACCCCGACGAGGCCATCCGCCCGGGCATGACCGCTGCGGTCACCATCCAAACCAACAAGATTACCGACGCGCTGCTGGTGCCAAGCCGCGCCGTGCGGGTGCGCGATGGCAAGCCGGTGGTGTATCTGCTGGTGGGAGGGGCACTCAAAACCGTGCCCGTGACATTGGGAGCCTCCTCAGGGGCGCGGGTTCAAATCGTTGACGGGGAAGTGCACGAGGGCGATACCGTGGTGCTCAATCCTCCCGCCGAGGGTTTCAACTTTTTCGGAGGGCGCTAATGCCCGACCTCGTCATTCAGGTCCAGGAAGTTACGAAAATCTACCGCATGGGCAGCGTGGAGGTGCCCGCCCTGCGAGGGGTTTCTTTCGAGGTCAGCCGAGGTGAACTGGTGGCCATCATGGGCCCTTCCGGTTCCGGCAAATCCACCTTGATGAACATCTTGGGCTGCCTCGACCGTCCCACCTCCGGCGAGTACATTCTGGATGGTCAGCCGGTCGCCACCCTCAACGATGACCAGTTAGCCCTCATCCGCAACCGCAAAGTGGGCTTCGTTTTCCAAAACTTCAACCTGCTGCCCCGCTTGACGGCGTGGGACAACGTCGAACTGCCCCTCCGCTACGCCGGTATGTTGCGCGGCACGCGCGAAAAAGCACGGGCGGCTTTGGAGGCCGTTGGCCTGGGCGAACGCTTGCACCATAAGCCCAACGAACTCTCCGGCGGCCAGCAACAGCGCGTCGCCATTGCCCGCGCGCTGGTCAACAATCCGGCCATCATCCTTGCCGACGAGCCTACCGGCAACCTGGACACCCGCTCAGGCGAAGAGGTGATGGCGCTGTTGGTTTCCCTCAACCGCGACCAGGGCACGACCATCGTGCTGGTGACCCACGACCCCGAAATCGCCGCCTATGCCGAGCGCGTGATCCACATCCGCGACGGACGCATCGAAAAAATCACCACCAACCGCGCCGCGGAGGAGGTGGCCGCATGATCGTGACGTTTTGGCTGGCCCTGCGAGATGCCGTTCAGAGCCTGTTGGCCAACAAAATGCGCTCCCTGCTCACCGTGTTGGGTATTGTGATCGGGGTGGGGGCGGTGATTGCCATGTTGGCCATCGGGCGCGGCGCGCAAAACGCGATCACCTCGTCCATCGAAGGGATTGGCACCAATCTGCTCTTCGTCATGCCGGGGAACATCAAGCCGGGCAGCAATCCTGCCGCCGTCTCGCGGCACCTGACGCTGGGCGACGTGCGTGCCCTGGCCGATCCCCTGGCCGCGCCCGCGGTGGCCGACGTCGCGCCGCTGGTGATGCGCAACGAAGTCGTCACTGCGGCGGGGGAAAGCCACGCCACCAGTGTGGTGGGGGTTACGCCGGATTATGCCCGTGTCCGCAACTACCACGTCACCGAGGGGCGCTTCATCGACGAAACCGACCAGGCCGGGCGGGCCTCGGTGGCGCTTTTGGGACCTGATGCCGCCAAGGCGCTCTTTGGTCGCACGGAGGGGCTGGTGGGATTGATGGTGCGGGTGCGCGGTCAACCGTTTCGCATCATCGGCGTGTTGGAACCCAAAGGCGGCGGAGCCATGGCAGGCAATCAGGACGACCGGGTGCTCATCCCCCTGAGCACAGCCTTGGCGCGGTTGACCTCCCATCACAACCGGGTCGATGTGATCATGGTTTCGGCTATTTCCGCGGATCAGGTGAACGAAGCCCGTCAAGAGGTCACCGAGATCCTGCGCCGCCGCCACCGCCTGCGCCCCGACCAGGAGGACGACTTCACCATTTTCACCCAGGATGAGTTCTTGGGCACGTTTCAGACCATCACCAGCGTGCTGACCATCTTCCTGGGCGGCATCGCCGGTATCTCCTTGTTGGTGGGCGGGATTGGCATCATGAACATCATGCTGGTCAGCGTGACCGAACGGACGCGCGAAATCGGCCTGCGCAAGGCGTTGGGCGCCCGCAAGCGCGATATCCTCATTCAGTTCCTGACCGAAGCCACCCTGTTGAGCCTGATCGGCGGCGCGCTGGGTATTGGCCTGGGGTGGGGCATTTCGGCGCTGGTCGGCAAGATTGCCGCCGCGGCCCATGCCGACATCGTGCCCGAAGTGGGGCTGGATGCTGTGCTGATGGCGACGCTGTTTTCGGCAGCGGTGGGTATTTTCTTCGGCCTGTACCCGGCCAATCGGGCTGCCCGGCTGGAGCCGGTCGAGGCGCTGCGCTACGAATGACGCGCCGCCGCACGCCCCTCTAAAAACGAAAACGCCCCCGCAATCCGTCTGCGGGGGCGTCATTTTTCCGTCTAGCGGCTATTTCTCTTTCTCCTCGGCCAGTTCGCGCTGGCGCTCGGCGATGATTTCCTGCTGCAAGTGGGCAGGCACTTTTTCGTAGTGGGAAAATTCCATCTCGAACACGCCGCGTCCGCCGGTCAACGAGCGCAGGTCGGTGGTGTAGCGCAGCATCTCGGCCAACGGCACTTCGGCGGTAATCACCGAGCGGCCTTTCTCCGTATCCATGCCCTGCACGCGAGCGCGGCGGGTATTCAAGTCGCCCAGCACGTCGCCCATGTTCGCTTCTGGCACGATGATGCGCACTTTGTAAATCGGCTCCAACAATACTGGCCCTGCGTTCTGGAAGGCCAGTTTGAAGGCTTCGCGGGAAGCAATTTCAAACGCCACCGGCTTGGAGTCCACCGGGTGTTCTTTGCCGTCGTACACCGCGATCTTGACGTTCACCACGGGGTAGCCGGCAATCACGCCCTGTTTCATGACGTTCTTGATGCCTTTCTCGATGGAAGGCTGGAAACTGGACGAAATCGCGCCGCCGAACACTTCCCAGGTGAAGTCATAGTCACTTTCGGGGTTAGGCTCCACCCGCATGTGCACCTCGGCGAACTGGCCTGCGCCGCCGGTCTGTTTCTTGTGGCGGTACTGCGCCTGACCGGTTTTGGTGATAGTCTCGCGATAAGGCACCTTGGGCTCGGCGGTGTTGAGGTTGAGTTGGAACTTGCTCTTCGCTTTGCGGATGGCGACGTCGATGTGCTGGTCGCCCATGCCCTGAAGGATGGTTTGCTTGGTCGAGCCGTCCTGATACCACGATAGGGTGGGGTCTTCCTCGGCCAGGCGGGTGAGCGTGCTGCCCAGTTTGGTGGAATCGGCCTGGGTGAGTGGCACCACGGCGACGCGGTACAGTGCGGTGGGGTATTCGGGTGTCTTGATTTTGATGGGGGTGTTCTTGTCGCACAGGGTGTCGCCGGTGCCGGTTTCGCTCAGTTTGGGCACGCTGCCCAGGTCGCCAGCGTGCAGGGTTTTGACGGCGATTTGCTCTTTGCCGCGCAAGATGTGCAGCGTGCCGAGGCGTTCTTCCACACCCTTGTTGGCGTTCCATACCCGGGTATCGGAGTGCAGTACGCCGGAGACCACTTTGAAGTACGTGATCTTGCCGACAAAGGGGTCGGCGGTGGTCTTCCAGACATACGCTGCCAGCGGGGCGCTGTCCTCGGCGGTGAGGGTCATTTCTTCCCCATCGGGGCCCTCGGCAGGCAGCCCGGGTGCTTCGGCAGGAGAGGGCATGAGGGCGATCATGGCGTTCAGCAGGGGGGCAAGGCCGATTTCCTTCTCACCTGCGGCAACGAACACCGGGACGTATTCCCCTGCCATCACCACGGCCTTCAGCCCGCGCATCACTTCCTCTGCCGAAAGTTCTTCCCCTTCGAGGTACTTTTCCAGCAGGCTGTCGTCGCCCTCGGCGGCGGCTTCCACCAGCGCCATGCGGGCTTCTTCGGCGGCGTCGGCCATCTCGGCGGGGATCTCCTGGGCGTCGGTGCCCGCGCCGGCGTAGGCCTTCATGGTGAGTAGGTCGATCACGCCCTGGAAAGCCGCTCCTTCGCCCCACGGCAGTTGCACCGGGATGAAGCGGGCGTCGAAGGTGTCCTGTGCCTGGGTGAGGATTTTCTGGAAATTGGCGTTGTCGCGGTCCATTTTGTTGACCAGCAAAAAGCGAGGGCGGCCAAATTTGTCGGCATACGACCAAGCCACCTCGGTGCCCACTTCGATGCCGGACACGGCGTCCACCAGCACCACTGCGCCATCGGCGACGTAGAGCGCGGAAATCACCTCGCCGACGAAGTCGGTGTAACCGGGGGTGTCGAGCAGGTTGACCTTGTGGTCGTTGTATTCCACCGGGATGACCGCCGTGGAAAGGGAGAGGCCGCGGCGGATTTCCTCTTCTTCGAAGTCGGAAACGGTCGTGCCGTCTTTGATGCTCCCCAGGCGGGTGGTGGCACCGGTAAAGTGCAATAGGGCTTCGGCGAGCATGGTTTTGCCCGCGCTGCTGTGGGAAACCAGAGCAATGTTGCGGATGAAATCGGTCGTGTACTCTTTCATGGGCGGGCCCCTTTTATAATGAAATTTCTCGCAGGGATGCGAGGCTGGTTCAAAGCAAGCGAGAGGTATTTTAAGGGAAGAGGGCAAAGTTGTCAAAGGGCGTCCAAATTGTCACCGTTTCAAGGGTGGTAGGAATTTTGGCTACCCCCAAATATGGGGGGAAAACGCTAAAAACTTGCCTTAAAGCCCCCCACATATTGGGGCGGCTCTGAAACCTACCAATGTTGGAACGGTCACCCAAATTTGTGCGCACCGGGGTACAGCGTGCGTGCTATGACGTGGTAAGTCTGCCTTGCCTGCCACATGAATATCCGATGAAAAAAGGAGGAAAAAGCTCTTGAAAGAACCCGAAAGGCCAAAAGACGTTATATAATAGCGCGTACGCACGTTACCCATACTTTCTGTATCAAGAGGATGTTTCATGGATGAATGGTTGCCGAACTTCACCGAGGAAGTGCAACGCTTGTTAGGGTATAGCCCCACCACGGCGCGCGCCTATGCGAGCGATATTCGGCGTTTTCTCGATTTCTTGAAAGCCCAGGGCAAACCGGTACCCCCCCAGGAGCTGACCTCGGAGGATGTGGTCGGCTTTTTGCAGGCCGAGGCCCGGCAAGGGCGACGGCGCGCCACCGTCCATAGACGGTTGGCCTCCTTGCGGGTGCTGGAGCGTTGTCTGCTGATGACCCATCGCATCGAACAAGGCTTTATTCCTTCAGAAGAGCACTTTACGGACGTGTTGGAGCAAAGCCGGCCTTCGCGCCCTACCACCTGCTTGAGCACAGCCGATTTGCAACGCCTTTGGCAGACCCTGCTGACGTCGGGCAAACGCCAGGCATCGCGCGACCTGGCGATGATTGCGCTGCTGGCCGAATGGGGTTTCCCCGTCAACCTGCTGTTGACGATGGAGATGCACCAGATCGACCTGGAAAAGAAGACCGTTTGGCTGCCCCATATCAGCGGCACGCTGGAGAAATGGCCTCTTGGGCGGTCATACGAGCCGCTGCGTCGCTATCTTTCGCAAAATCGCAATGATTTCGTACGCCGCGAAAACGAGTCCCATGTCTTCCTGAGCCAGCAGGGAGGGGCGCTGTCGCGCCAAAGCGTCTGGCATGCTTTGCGCCAGTGGGGCATGATGGCCGGATTGGAAACCGTGCTCACCCCCCGCCTGTTGCGGACAACGGCGGCTTATCGCATGATGAAGGAAGGCACCCCGGCACACACTATTGGCGCGGCAATGGGGCATGCTAATCCCCTCTCGACCAGTTTGTTGCTTCGCCGCTTGAGGGAAGCCTGTAAAGATCTCCCCCCCGCCGAATTGCCTTCGATGGCAGACGATACTCCCTGAAACCCTTTCCCATGAGGTTCCGAGATGTTGCTCCGAAAACCCGATTTCTTTGCCCTGCAAGACATCGACGCCATTGCCGCCGCCGTGCGGGAGCGGGCGGGTGATTTTCGCCCGCGCGTGGGCCTGATTTTGGGCTCTGGATTGGGGGCGTTGGCCGACGAGGCTGAAGCGGTGGCCGTCATTCCCACCGCTGAACTGCCCGACTGGCCGGTCTCCACGGTGCCGGGGCACGCTGGCCGGCTGGTGCTCGGCAGGCTGGCCTCCCAGCCTGTGATGATCTTACAAGGCCGAGTCCACTATTACGAAGGCTACACCATGGCGCAGGTGGGGCTGCCGGTGCGGGTGATGCAACGCCTGGGGGTGGAAATCTTGATCGTGACCAATGCCGCTGGGGCGGTGAACCCCGAATTCGTCCCCGGTGACCTGATGCTAATCACCGACCATCTCAATCTGATTGGCATGGCGGGCCTCAATCCATTGCGAGGCCCCAATTTGGACGAACTTGGCCCCCGTTTCCCCGATATGAGCCGCGCTTACGACCCCGACCTGCAAACACTGGCGCGCCAGGTTGCTCGGCAGCGCAACATTCTCTTGCGGGAAGGGGTGTATGCCTCGCTCGCGGGGCCGTCTTTCGAAACCCCAGCCGACCTGCGTTTCTTGCGTGTGGCCGGCGTGGACGCCGTCGGCATGTCCACCGTGCCGGAAGTCATCGTCGCGCGCCACGGCGGCACCCGGGTACTGGGCATTTCTGGTATCAGCAACAAAGCCAACCTGGACGGCAGCACCATTACCACCCACGAAGAGGTGCTGGAGGCCGGAAAAGTGATCACCCCGAAACTGCTCGCCCTGCTACGCGGCGTGCTCCAGGCTCTACCATGACCCTTTCCACCATCTGCCATACCGGCGGAGCTCATCCTTTCCCCACCGCTACCCGCCCTGAGGCCCTATGCCCGGCTTGTTGAACTTTTTGCAAACCTACCAAACGCTGATCTATCTCTTCCTGGGGGCTGCGTTTTTGCTCTATGCGCTGCGGGGGTGGCGCGCCTGGCGGCGCCTGCAGAATGCCATTTTTGGTCTGGAGCGGGAGCACGCCGAAGAGCGACTGCGGCAGAGTGTGTGGGGGATGGGGTTGACCTTCTTTCTTGTCCTCACCGTGTTCGCGGCTGCAACTTACGTTGCCCCTTATCGCGCCGCGGTGATCTTGCCCACGCCCACGGTTTCGCTTTCCGGCACGCCGGGCACAGGCACGCCCGCTACAGCCGGGGTGCCGCTGGAGACCCCTACCCCCATCCCCCCGCCGCGGGTGAACACCGAAGGCTGCGTGCCGGGCAAAGTGGAAATTACCCAACCGCCCAGCGGCCACACCATTAGCGGTGAGGTAAACATCGAAGGGTCGGCTATCTTGCCCAACTTCGGTTTCTACAAAGTGGACATTGCCCCAGAAGACCAGGCGCTGTTTCTGACCATTTTTGCCAGCCATACGCCGGTCAAAAACGGCGCGCTGGTGGAAAAATGGGATACCACGACCATTCCGCCGGGCGATTACGTGCTCCAACTGGTGGTGGTGGACAATCAAGGCAAGAGCCTGCCGCCGTGCCGCATCCGCATTCACATTGCTCCGCCTCCCAATTCCTGAACCATGCCCAAAATCGAACTGCGTACCGCCCTGGCAAGCGATATTCCCTACCTGGTGGCCTTCGACCATGTTGCCGTCAGCCATACCGTGTGGCGCATGACATGGGCAGAGGAGGGGGCTTTTGGTGCGACTTTTGTCCCTGTTCCCCTGCCGCGCCCTTTGAAGTTGCCCTATCCCCGGGATCCCCAGCGGCTGATGGACGACTGGCAGCGGCGGGGGCTGCTGTTGGTGGCTCTGCACGATGGCCGCCCGCTGGGCTACCTGGCAGCAGCGGTCGGCGGGCCGATCGAAGGGCTATGGATCACCGATCTGGTGGTGGATACCCCCTGGCGTCGCCAGGGCATAGCCAGCGCCTTAGTGCTGACCGCCAGTGAATGGGCTCGCGAGCGGGGAGAGCGGCGCATGGTGCTGGAAACTTCCTTTCGGAACAGCCCCGCGGTGGGGTTGGCGCGGCGGTTGGGTTTTGTGTTTAGTGGCTTTCAGTATGGTTACTATCCCAACGGCGACGCCGCGCTGTTCTTTTCCCTTCCTTTGGCATGAGCGCCCCTTTGTTGTTCCTTCGCGCTTTTAACCAAGTCTTAGCCGCCGGTATTGGTATCACGGCGCTTTCGCTGTGGTTCTATGCGCTCACCTTCAACCTTCGCAACCGCGTTACCTTAGCGTATATTGTGATGCTGGCGGCGTTGGCGGCCACCTTTGGCGGGCGGGCGTTGGGCAATGCGGCGCAAAATCCCTCCCTCGCGGCGGCGTGGTTCCGCTTGCAATGGCTGGGGATCGTCTTTCTTCCGGCGGCCTATGTGCATTTTTCCGATGCTTTGCTGGCTACGACGGGCAAACCCTCTCGGGGACGACGGCGGGCTACCGTCTGGCTGGCGTATGCCGTGGCAGCCATTGGCGCGGTGGGCGTGTTGCAAGGGTGGCTGCTGGGGCCTTTCCGTGCCACAGCCCCTTTGCCTCACTACCAGGCTACAGGGTGGATGTGGGTGTTTGCGGGTGTGTACGTCCTGCTGATGGCCTGGGCTTGGTTCCACTTTGTCCGCGCCTACCGCCGCACGGTGGTGCGTGCCAGCCGTCGCCGCATGGCTTATCTTTTGCTGGGGGCTTTGGCACCCACGGTAGGCGCTTTTCCCTATCCTGCCTTCCTCGGTTCCCTGACCAGCGGTGCGCCGTTGTTTTTCTGGCTTCTGGCCACCCTGAGCAATCTGATCACCACGGTGCTGCTGGTGCTGATGGCGTACGCGGTAGCGTTTTTTGGCGCAGCCTGGCCCGACCGGGTGGTGCGGGTGCGTTTGTTTCGCTGGCTGTTGCGTGGGCCGGTCACCGTCTCTACCGCACTTGCCCTCACTACCGCCGTGCGTCGCCTGGGTGCCCGTTACCTACACCAGCCGTATACCATGCTGGTTCCCCTCACCATGGTGTTGAGTGTTCTCCTCCTCGAGCATGCCATTGGCGCTACCGCCTCCCTCTGGGAGCCTCTGCTCGGCGGATGGCAGAACGACCCATTGCTAACCAACCTTTACCGTTTGGAAGAACGCTTGTTCACCCGTCAGGATCTGGAGCAGTTTCTGGAAGCCGTGCTGGCTGCCCTTTGTGATCAGCTGCAGGTACCTCATGCTTTCATCGCGGCGGTCGAGGAAGGCCATTTGGGCTTGCTGGTTAGCGTAGGGGGAGAAGTTGCCCTGCCCGAGAAGCACGCCGAGGCGCTGCTGGACGAGGTGGTGGGTCAGGGTGGCCTGCTGCGCTGGGATGGTTACTTCCTGCTCCCTTTGCGCCATCCTGAAAGTGAGATGTTGCTGGGGGTGTTGGGTTTTGCTGCAGCGCGAGTACCCCGTGGCGAGGGGCGCGGGCTGTTGCACTTGCTGGCACGGCGAGCAGCCCTCGCTCTGGCTTACTACGCCGGCGGGCAGGCTGCGGCACGCGCCTTGCAGGGACTTCAGGCAGGCGATGATTTCATCCCCCGCCTGCGTGCCGTGGCGCGGTACAATCAACGCCAGGTCTTGGCCGCGCCGGAGGACCTGCCTCCCTCGGCAGAACTGGCTCAGTGGGTCAAAGACGCTCTCAGCCACTACTGGGGCGGCCCCCGGCTCTCGCAAAACCCCCTCACCGGGCTGCAGGTCGTGCAGCAGGCCATGGCCGAGCAAGACAAAGACGCCAGCCAGGCCGTCCGCAGTGTGCTGCGGGACGCGGTGGAGCGCCTGCGTCCGGCGGGCGAGCGGCGCTTCACCACCGAATGGCTGTTGTACAACATCCTGGAGATGAAATTCCTCCAGGGGCATAAAGTGCGTGACGTGGCCGCCCGCCTGGCGCTCTCCGAGGCCAGTTTCTACCGCAAGCAGCGTACCGCGGTGGAAGAAGTCGTGCGGGTGCTCCTGGAAATGGAAGCCCAGGCTCGCGCCCGCTCCACCCACTCGCAACTACCGGACAACCAAGCAACGACGCAACCAAGTAACGACGCAACCAAGTAACGACGCCTCCCATGTACACTTTCCTCCTTCGCACCCGAAACTTGCTCCTCAACGCCTTGGGCGTGTTGCTTCTGGCCTGGGCGGCTGTGCTGCTCTTGGGCTGGGCAGGGTGGAGCCACGGCGCATGGCTCGACCGCCTGGTGGCTTTGTTGTTTTCCGGGTTGGGATGGGGTATCGCTGGCGTGATTGGTGGGCTGGCCGCCGCGGGGCTGTATCTGCTGCTGTGGGTGGCCGAAAAGGCCCCCCCGCCCGAAAACCTGCCGTGGGGACGCATTACGGCGTGGGAGACTACCTTCCTGGCGGCATTGGGCGTCGCTGATCTGGCTGGTGGGCATGTGTTACCGAGCCCCAAGGCACCCGGATGGGGCGGCGCCATCGGCTGGGGGTTGGCTGAGTTTCTCCTCTTGCTGGCGCGGCGGGGTGGTGCCTGGGCCCTATTGTTGCTCGCGTTGGCCGCCGGACCGCTGCTGGGCTCGCCGTGGGGGAAACGGCTGGGGCAACGCCTGAAGCGCTGGCTTTTTCCACCGGAGATGCCGCCTCAGCCGCGGGCTGTGGTCGTGGCGTCGCAAGAAAAGCGCAAACCATCTCGCAAAAAACGGCCTGCCAAGCCCGATTTGCCCAAAGCGTTTCAACGGCAGGTGCCCATTGCTGGAGGGGCAGAAGCCAGCGCGCCTGCGAAACCTCGCCCGCGCGACGAGCGCCTGCCGCCCCTGAGCCTGTTGCTGGAAGAATCGCCCTCCCGCCCCGACGAGCGCCACATCCATCTTACTGCTGGCCTGATCGAGAAAACGTTGGCCGATTTTGGCATCCCGGCCAAGGTAGTGGGCGTACAGGTTGGCCCCACGGTGGTGCAGTTTGCCGTCGAGCCCGGCTTCGTCGAGAAACCTGGTGCAGATGGCGAACCCCAGCGCCAGAAAGTGCGCGTCGCCCAGATCGCTGCCTTGCAGCGCGATCTTGCCCTGGCGCTTTCCGCGGAGCGCCTGCGGGTGCAAGCACCGGTGCCGGGGCGTTCGTACGTCGGCATCGAAATTCCCAATCGCCAAGCCGCTGCCGTGCGGCTGCGCCCGCTGCTCACCTCCGAAGCCTTCCAGCGGCTGGGTTCGCCCCTGGCGCTGGCCCTGGGGCGAGATGTGGCCGGGCGGCCGGTGGTGGCGGATTTGGCCAAAATGCCCCACCTGTTGGTGGCTGGGGCCACCGGCTCTGGCAAGTCTGTGTGCATCGCGGCCATCGCCACCTGCCTGGTGATGAACAATACTCCCGAAGACCTCCGCCTGGTGATGATCGACCCCAAGCGGGTGGAACTGCTGCGCTTCAACGGTTTGCCGCATCTGATGGGGCAGGTGGAAAGTGATATGGAGCGCGTACTTGCTGCCCTGCGGTGGGTGGTGGCCGAGATGGAGCGCCGTTACCGCCTGCTGGAGCAACACCGTGCTCGCCACCTGGCTTCGTATAACCGCAAAATCCAGCGGAAGGGCGGTCAGCCGTTGCCTTACATCGTGGTGCTAATCGACGAACTTGCCGATTTGATGATGTTCGCCCCCGAGCAGGTGGAGCACAACATCGTCCGCCTGGCGCAGATGGCGCGTGCGACCGGAATTCATCTTATCGTGGCCACTCAGCGCCCCAGCACGGACGTCGTGACCGGCCTGATCAAGGCCAACTTCCCGGCGCGGTTGGCTTTCGCTGTGGCTTCAGGTACTGATAGCCGGGTGATTCTGGATGCCACTGGCGCAGAGCATTTGTTGGGGAAGGGCGACATGCTTTTCCAACCGCCTGACGCGCCCGCACCGGTGCGTGCCCAGGGCGTGTTGGTGAGCGACAAAGAGGTGGCGCGCGTGATAGCCTATTGGCAGAAGCACACTGAACCTTCTGACGGCTTGCCCCCGTGGGAGCAACTGCTGGCTGAAGGGGAAGAGGTAGCCATTGGCTATGATCCTCTACTAGAAAGAGCAGCGCAATTGGTCATTCGCGCACAACGCGCCAGCGCCTCCATGCTCCAGCGACGATTGCGGGTGGGCTACCCGCGAGCAGCGCGGCTGATTGAGCAGTTGGAAGAAGTTGGTGTGGTTTCGCCAGCGCAAGGGCCGGGCAAAGAGCGAGAGGTACTCCTGGGCCCTGACCAGGAATTTCACCTGCGCGACCCCGATATCTCAGACTGAAAGGGAAGGCACGGCGCGACTCGCTTTAGGGGAGGGTGGGGGAGCACCAGGGACGAGACTTTTGAAGAGCCCTGAGAAGTGGTGTGGGGAAGGAGTGCGGCAAGGCTACCGGGGGGCTCACCGGTATAAACCCGTTTTCAATCTACGCTCCTGGCGGGGGGCAACAGGCGGTGAATGGGTTTGCCATGGTGACATCTGTCGTTTCGCTCC
>JALSPT010000071.1 GCA_026985785.1 Anaerolineales bacterium | reverse complement strand
CCTTCACCACCGGCAACCAGAACGACACCATGCCCCGCTGGTCGCCCGATGGCAAGACCATCGCCTTCCTCTCCAACCGCGACGACGAAAAGCAGGCGCAAATCTACCTCATCCCGGTGGATGGCGGCGAGGCGCGCAAACTCACCGACCTCAAGGGGCGCATCAGCAGCCTGGAATGGTCGCCCGACGGCAAACGCCTGCTGATGGCCTTCCGCAAGCCCGACCCCGAGGATCTGGCGCGCGAGAAAGACCCCCGCAAGAAAGACCTGGGGCCGGTGTTCTTCCACATTACCCGCCTGCACTTCAAACTCGACGGCGCGGGGCTGCTGCCCAAGCAGCCCCAACACCTCTGGCTGGTGGACGCCCGCACCGGCAAAGCGGAGCAACTCACCCCCGACGACGGCATCTACGAAGAGATGGGCGCGGTGTGGTCGCCCGATGGCCGCTGGGTTTACTACCTCAGCAACCGCCAGCCCGACCCCGACCGCAACCCCGACGCGATCGACATCTTCCGCATTCCGGCAGAAGGCGGCGAGCCGGAGCGCCTGCCCACCCCCGCGGGCCCCAAGGGCGGGCTTTCGCTTTCGCCCGATGGCCGCTGGCTGGCCTATTTGGGCAGCGAGGGGCTGTTCGAGTGGTGGCGCGCCACTTCCCTCTGGGTGATGCCCGCCGACGGCAGCGCCAAGCCCCGCAACCTGACCGCACCCCACGGCCTGCACACCGCCGCCGACGTCATCAACGACCTCATCGCCGCCGTCACCACCACCCCGCCCCGCTGGTCGCCCGATGGCGAGACGCTTTACTTCCACAACGCCGTCCACGGGCGGGTGCAACTCTGCCGCATCGCCCGCGATGGCAGCGGCCTGGAAACCGTGGTGGACGAGCCGGGCGCGGTGGGCGCGCTGGAGATGGCTTCCGATGGCCGCACTTTGGTTTACTTCTACGGCGACCTGACCGACCCCGGCCAGATTTACCGCCTGGATTTGCCCACCGGCCGCACCCGCCAACTTACCCGCGTCAACGCCTGGCTGCGCCGTACCACCTTGGGCGAAACCGAGGAAGTCTGGTTCACCAACCCCGAAGACGGCTACCGCCTGCAAGGCTGGATTTTGAAGCCGCCCGATTTCGACCCCAGCCGCAAATATCCGCTGATTCTGGAAATTCACGGCGGCCCGATGACCCAGTACGGCTTCCTGATGATGCACGAGTTCTACACCTTAGCAGCCAAGGGGTACGTCGTGGCTTTCTGCAACCCGCGCGGCGGCACCGGCTACGGCGAAGCCCACACCAAAGCCATCTGGGGCAACTGGGGCGACCGCGATTACAGCGACATCATGGCCTGGGCCGATTACCTTGCCCAATTGCCTTACGTGGACGAAAACAGGATGGGCGTGACCGGCGGCAGTTACGGCGGCTACATGACCCTCTGGGTGGTCGGCCACACCGGGCGCTTCAAGGCCGCCGTGGCGCAGCGGTCGGTCTCCAACCACATCAGCATGTGGGGCGCGAGCGACATGAACTTCCTCACCCAGCACCTCATCGGCGTGGGCAAGCCGCCGTGGGAGGCGCTGGACGACTACTGGCGCACCTCGCCGCTGCCCTACCTGCACCAGGCCACCACGCCTACGCTGATCATCCACAGCGAGCAAGACCTGCGCTGCCCCATTGACCAAGGCGAGCAGGCCTACGCCGCGCTGAAGTTCAGCGGTGTGGAAACCGAATTCGTGCGCTTCCCCGGCGAGCCGCACGGCCTTTCGCGCGTCGGGCGCACTGACAAGCGCATCGCCCGGCTGGAGCACATCGCCGGGTGGATGGATCGCTTTTTGCAACCCGGCCACGGCGATGAGGCACACGTCAATACGAGATAAGGCTACTTCAACTTACCATGATGATCGTCGGGGAACCCATCCAAGGGTTCCCCGAATGTTTTTCCGCCAAGCGATGTTCATTCGTCGGACGGGGGCACGGGCAGCGCCTGCTCACAGCGTAGTTTCTCTTCGCGCGGCACCAGCAGTTCCAGCCCCTCTTCCGGGAACACGGCCAGCGGTCGGTAATAGCATAGGGTGGGCACGCTGACCCAACGCACCCAGGCATTGTTTTCGGCAGCAAAACTGCCCGCCTCGGCTAATTTGTAACGCACATGCAACGGCTCGGTGACGATGAGCGCAAAGCGATGGGTAGCCAGATCGTGGTAGTAACGCGCAAAATACGCCTTGTTGGCTGCCATCGCCTGATCCATCATGTACTTTTTCTCGTATTCGGGAATCAACGGCACCTCGCGCCCCAGCACAAAGGTCAGCAATTGGCGCTGGTCGATGAAAAGCACCTCGCCGCCCTGCACCACGGCATCCTGCACCGCCTGAGCCGTGCGGCTCAAAGCCTGTTGCCAATGGGCGCGCGGCGGCAAAGTGGGAACGGGACGGCTGTAGAGAAAGACAAAGTACATCGGAAAAAGCACCAGCGCCACAAGCACCGCCTGTTCACCACGCTTCCAGAGGGATTGACCAATGTGTGCACCGCCTCCCCGCTGCCAGAGCACCGCGGTCACGAACAAAACGCCCAACAAGAACATATCCAGGTTGTGCAGGTTGCTGCCGCCGCCGATTTTCAGGCTGGCCACCACCCCAACGGCCAAGAAGAACCCCAAAATGCCAAACACACCCCATGCCGCGCGGCGGGGCAACCGCCAGAGGCCACGCCGGTACCACAGCCACCACAACGTCACCACCGGCCCTACGGCCAGCAGCAGCCCAAGCACAATCCCCGGCGGGAAGGTGGGGTTGGGCGCCAGCCGCCCCCACAGCAGGGGCTGGCTGGAAGCGACGTTGGCCGCCGGCGCAGCGGGGGCGGCATGGCCCAAAATTTTTCCGGCCATCGCAGTCGCGGTATCGACGAAGGTGAACAGCGCCTTGCCGCTGAGCAGCGCGCCCGCCAGGCCGCTCCCTCCCAACCACAGCGCACGGCGCACAGCCGGGCGGACATTCTCCGAGGGTTTCAAGCGCGCTGCCGCAAGCAGCACCGCCCACAGCGCGGGCGCAAACAGCCAGGTAAAACGGGTGAGCGCCGCGTAATAGCCCGCCGCCAGCATCAGGGGCACGCCCACCCCCAGCGATGAGGCCGTCTCGGCAATCAGCACCAGCAGGGCACTCAGCACCAAGGGGGCGTAAATCGGCCCCTGGGCGATGAACAGATACCCCCACAATCCTGCCCACAAGCCCGTCGCGCTCAGCGCGCGCGGTCGGCGAAAAGCCATCCACCCCAACAGGACATAAGGCACGGAAAACAGGACGGCATTCCAAAACCGCACCCAAAAGATGTTGACACCGGGAACGAGAAAAATCAACCCCCACAACAAGCGACGGCCTGGGTCGGTGTACGAAAAGATGGGGCGGCCGGGCGGGTACAGATAGCGCCCGCGTCCGAAGAAAAGCGAGTAATCCCACAAACGATTGCCTTCCGACCAGGTGAGCGTGAAGGGGTAAGCGGTGACGTTAGTGTAAGCGGCCAGAAAAGCAAAGGTCGCAGCAACCAGCAGCCCGCCGCGCAGCAAGTCGGGCAGGCGCAAGGTATCGGCGCTGAGTGGGGCAAGGAGCAGCGCCGCGCCGAAGACGAAGACGCCGTAGGCCAACCAGCGGGCGCTCGAAGGGGCGAGTTTGACCACCAAAGGGTGCACATACAGCGCGGCGAGGGGGAAAACCGCCGCCCACGCGACGGCCAACGGCCACCGCAGCCACCCCAGGCGCGCCCGCAGGTGCAGCGCCCCTCGCAAAACCCTGCCTCCCTGGTGCGGGAAGAAGAGCCACACCCCCAGCAACCCGCCCACGCCCACCAGCCCGGCAGCCAATCCAATCGCCGCCGGGCTGTGGTGCCGCAAGCCGCCCGTCAAATGCCACGGACGCCAGGTGGCAACGATCAACCACCAGCCGATCAGCGTTACCACGCCTTTGGCAACCCTGCTCATGACAACGGCCTCCCTTCTTCCAATGCAGTAGCCGCTGGGCGTGGCAGCCGCCCAAGCAGGCGCAACGACCACGGCCCCAGCAGGAGCGGAATCCACAACGTGATGCCGCGATAAGCCACCGTAATCACCGCCGCAGCCCCCAGCGGCACATTGAGCGAATTCAGCGCCACGGCCATCACGCCTTCCACGATGCCGATGCCGGAGGGGGTGGGCGAGATGATCATGAAAAGCATTGCTACCGCATAGCCCCCAACGATGGTGCCCAGCGAGTAAGGCACCCGAAAGGCCAAAAACACCAGCCACAGCACCACAATTTGCAAGGCTTTGCTGACCATGCCCAGGATGGCCGGCAACACCACCATACGCGGTTGGCGGCGCAGGGCGCGCAAACCCTCGCCGGCTTCGATGCCCAAAAAGTGCGCCCGGCTTTCGGAAACATACGGGCGGTGGAGCAAAGGCCATAGCAGCCGATTGACGCCGTGGGCCAGTCCGGCGAGCACGCGTCCCAGGAGGGGACCGGAATAGGTTCCAAGATAAAGCAGAAAGCCCAGCCCAACGGCCAACGCCGCCATCAGCACCGAGGCCGTGATCTCGGCTGCCGTCAGGTGGTTGCGGCGAATCAGCACCACCCATCCCAAGGCCAGCACGAACAAGAAGCCGAAGTATTCGAAGAACATGTAAACCACACCCGCCACCGTGGCGCGGGTGGCGGGGTAGCCCTGCTGTCGTGCTTCGGCGATGTACACCGTCAGGCCGCTCATCCCCCCGCTGGGCACCACCACGCCAAAGAAATTGGCGCCCAACGCCATCAGCGCCAGGCGGGGCAGCGTTTCACCCAGCCCCAAGGCGCGATAGAGCGTTTTCAGATGCAGCCCCGCGTTCAGGTACCACAGCACCTGCACCACCAACGCCAGGCCGAGAAAATACAGATTGCCCCGCTTGAATGTGGCTACGATGGTATGGAACTCGGCCACACGTCCAATGAGAAACAAAACCCCCAGCAGCAAGGCCAGGGCAAAGAGCAGTTTGCGCATGGGGGGCATTATACCAAGAGGGCGGGGCTCACTTATGCAAGGTGTACGTGTCCACCATCTGCCCGTCCACGGTGATGAAGCGAAAGGTGATCCGCTGGGCACTGGCTTCCACCTGCAACGCGCCGTAGTTGTCGCGATAGCGCACCACGCTGCCCGCCACCGGCGTGGGGCGGAAATGGTAAGGATGGGGCACGCCGCCTAACCCGTCCACGAAATACACGATGCCCTCGCGCACAATGCGCTCGTATTCGTGATCGTGACCGGCGAACACGGCATCGGCGCCCCAGGCAGCGTAAGGCCACTGGAGGGCGGGTGTGCTGCCGTGGCGCTGGCCGGAGGAGTACGGCGGATGGTGCAAGGCCACCAGTTTCCACGCCGCCCCAGAAGCCGCCAGCCCCGCCTGCAGCCAGTGCGCTTGCGGGCTGTGGGCATCGATGCCGTCCGGTTCGTGGTAATCGCTATCGAGCACGAAAACCTGCACCGGCCCCCAGACGAAAGTGTAATACCGGCGGCCTTCCGGCGGCGCCAAGTAGCGCAGGTAAAGGTGGATATCGCCGTCGTCCCAATCGTGGTTGCCCAAGGTGGGGAAGAAACGGTGCGCGGCGATGTCCTCTCCGTAGTAACGCAGCACCTCGTTTTGAATGCCCTGGGGGGTGTCGGGGTCGTAGGCGTTGTCGCCCACGGTGAGGATGAAATCAGGCTGCCAGCCGTGCACCATATCGGTCACGGCCTGAGCGGGCGGGCCGGCGACGCCGAAATCGCCGATGACGGCAAAGCGCACGATCGCCGCCGTGGAAACTACCCGCGACACGTCGGCGCGAGCCGCCCCCTGGCGGCTACACGCCGTCAGCCACACCCCGGTCAAAAGCAGAAGGATCCAGGCGCGTTTCACCACTGCCGTCGCTGGCTCTCTTTCTCGACCGTGGGATTCCAGTTCATGTAGGAGGTCAGGTTGCGGTAGAAATACCCTCGCCCGCGGAAGCGCACGAACTTCAGCGGGAAACGATTGGCGCGCACATGCACCCGATCGCCGTCCTCCAGCGCCACGGGGTCGTGCCCATCCACGCTAACCACGGCCTGATGGTCTACCTTGACGGCCAGCGTCACGGTGCTGCCTTCGGAAAGCACCACAGCGCGATCCACCGAGAGGTGCGGCGCAACCGGCATCAGCAGGATGTTGCGCAGTTCGGGCGGCAAAATCGGGCCGCCCGCGGCCAAGGCGTAGGCGGTCGAGCCGGTGGGCGTGGCGGCAATCAGCCCATCGGCCACGTAACGCGCCAGCAGCAGGTCATCCACATATGCCGTTACCTTCACCGGGCGGACGAACTGCCCCCGGCTGACCACCACCTCGTTGACCACGTCCCAACGCTGCACCATCTCCTCGCCGCGCACCAACTGGGCTTCCAGCATCATGCGCTCCTCGATCCACGCTTCGCCCAGCAGCAACTGACGCAAAGTGTGTCGCCATTCGGCGCGTTCCACCTCGATGAGGAAACCAAAATGCCCCATGTTGATGCCCAAGATGGGCACACCGTGGGGGGCGCAGAGATGGCCGGCGCGCAGCATGGTGCCGTCGCCGCCCAAAGCGATGAGCAGGTCGGCCTCGCCCTCCCGCACCCGACGATGCAATTCTTCGTCGTACAGTAGCCCCGCGTAGGCATCCACGCCGTGATTTTGGAGGAAGGCCGCCACTTCCTGGCCTTCGGCCAGGGCTTCCCGCACCTGGGGATGGGCAGCAATGACCACATGCTGAAAAGGAGAGGCGTTGATAGGGGACATGGCATCCTCACAAACGACAGGAGGGATTTACTTCAAACGTTGGTCGCAAATTTCCCGAAAGCCACAGGCGCGGCACCGGGCGGCGCTTTGGTGCGAACGGTCGGGCACGCCGCCGCGGCGCTCGGCGCGGCGCATGTCGGCCAACAGATCCAGCAGATGCTCTTCCAGTTCGGAGGTGAAATCGATGCGAAATTTGCGGTCGGCATATTGCAGCCAACCATAAGGCGCTCGCTTGCCCAACTGCTTTTGGATCAACAAACAGTAGGCTGCCACCTGGAAAACGTGGCTGTCGTAAGGTGCGGGCGGGGCTGGCGCCGATTTGACCTCCACCGGGATGAGCAGATCGCCCTGCTCTACGAGGTAATCGGGGCGTCCGCTGAGGCCTAACCCCTGGTCGTAGAGCGGTTTTTCCAGTTCCCGGCGGATGCCGGTATCGCTATAGACCACCCGCCCGGCAGGCAAACCGACGCGCTGGCGCTCCCGCTGGCTCCACCAGAGGAGCAGCACCCCCAGCAGGACGAGCAGACCAATCAGGTAGGGCACTTTACCCTCCGCTGACCTGCCAGGCCCACCAGGCCGCCAGCGCCAGCAAGGCGAACAAGATCAATCCCCACCCCACCAGGCGCAACAACACAACCCGCGCCACCCGCCGACCGTGCTGCCGATGATACTCGGTGCCTGCCTGCATCAGCGCCTGATTGGCCGAAGGCTCGCCCTGCCGGGCGTAGCCCCAGGCGCGCGCACAGTAGAGATAGGTGCCGATTTCGGAGACGCGAATCGTGCGCATGGCTCAGGCCGAGGGACGAACTTGTGTTTCTATCCGCTGCAGGGCATCTTCCAGGCGCTGTTGGCGCAGGCTCAGGGTGACGTCGCCGCGGGTGCGCTCCAGCAGGCTGCGAGCGATGTCGGTCAGGCGGCGCAGGCCGAGGGTGACCGCGTCGGGGTAATCCATGGTGACCAGCACGGCGTAGATGTCGTCCATCACGCCGAGCAGTCGCTCGACTTCGGGCGAATGGCCGTGACGGAGCAGATCGAGCACCCGCCGCCGCAGTTCACCCACCGCTTCGGCCAGGCCGCGCACATAGGCCGAAGCGGGGATGCCCAACGCCTCCGGCGTGGGCAGGTCGCCGCCGTCCACCAACGCAGCCACGATGCTGGCCTCGGCAAATTCCTTCAGAGCGTCCTGGGTGTAGCCGGCGTAATACAGTTCGGGGAAAGCGGCCAGGTCGGTGCGCAAGGCATCGGCCAGGGTACGGGCAGCGGCCAGGCGTTCGGCGGCCTGTTCGCGGTCGCCGCGATGCACGGCGCGGATGGCATGGGCGCAGGCGCGCACCAACTGGCGGGCGTGTGCCAGGGCGCGATCGCGCGCCGCGGTGCGCGCTTCCAGGTCGCGGTGCAGGCTTTCGGCAATGCTCTCCAGCGCGGGCATGGGTTAGAAGGGAATCTCGTCTTCGGCAGCAGGCAGATCGTCTACCGGCGCGCTGTCGCCCATCCCTTGGGCCAGGGCTTCGGTTTCCTCGCGGCTGCTGAGGAAGCGGATGGTGAGGGCATGAACTTCATAAGAGGCCGCCACCGTGCCGTCTTGGCGGGTCCACAGCCGGGGGCCGCCGGTGTTGGGGTCGGGAACCAGACGCCCTTCGACCAACACGCGTGAGCCCTTGCGCAGATACTGGCTGGTAATCTCGGCTTGTTTTCCCCACGCCGACACACGGAACCAAATGGTCTCCTTGACCTGCTGGCCTTGCGAATTAGTGTAGGTGCGGTTGGTGGCTACCGAAAAGTTGGTGACCGGGGTGCCGCTGGGGGTGTAGCGCATTTCCGGGTCACGGCCTAAATTGCCAACGATGATTACACGATGAAACATGGCATCCTCCTTACTTGAAAAGGGAAACGATCTGTAGCGGGAAGATTGTACCACTGGCGAGAAAAGGGTATCATGCCGGGTAGCGCCGAGGTCAAGGCTTGCGATCAGCCCACCAGCGAGCCAAACGCTCGGCAATGGTGCGCTCGTAGCCCTGATCCGATGGGGTGTAGAAGCGCGCCCCTTGGAGGCCCTCGGGCAGGTACTGCTGACGGAGGAAATGGCCGGGGGCGTGATGGGGGTAACGGTAACCTTGGCCGTGGCCGGTGGCGCGCCCATCTCGGCTGGGATCTTTGAGGTGAGTAGGCACGTCGTCAGGGTTGGCGAGTTGCCGCACGGCCTCCCGTGCGGCAAAATAAGCCTTGGTGGTGTTGGATTTGGGCGCGGTGGCCAGGTAGAGGGTGGCCTCGGCGAGGTGATACACGCCCTCCGGCAAACCAACCCATTCGAAGGCCTGGGCTGCCGCCGTGGTCACTACCAGCGCCTGCGGGTCGGCCAAGCCGATGTCTTCGGCAGCCAGGATCAGCAGGCGGCGGAAGATGAAGCGGGGGTCTTCCCCCGCCTCGACCATCTTGGCCAGCCAGTAAAGGGCAGCGTCGGGGTCGGAGCCGCGCACGGATTTGATGAAGGCCGAAATGGTGTCGTAGTGGGCGTCGCCATCCTTGTCGTAAAGCACGGCGCGCTGCTGAATGGCCTCTTGAATGGCCTGAAGGGTGAGGGTAATGCGCCCTTCGGCATCCGGCGAGGCGGTTTCCACCGCCAGTTCCAGGGCGTTGAGCGCGCTGCGGGCGTCGCCGCGGGCTGCCTGCGTCAAAAAGTCCAGCGCTTCGGGAGCAATGTGCACGCCTTGCCCGCCATAGCCACGTTCGGCGTCGCGCAAAGCGCTTTCCACGATACGGCGGATGTGCGTCGGGGTGAGCGGCTTGAGTTGGAACACCCGCGAGCGGGAGACCAACGCCGAGATGACCTCGAAATAGGGGTTTTCGGTGGTCGCGCCAATCAGCGTGATGGTGCCGTTTTCCACATGCGGCAGCAAGGCATCCTGCTGGGCTTTGTTCCAGCGGTGCACCTCGTCCACGAAGAGGATGGTGCGCTGGCGGTGATATTTGCGGCGTTCCTGGGCAGCGGCGATGATCTTACGCAGGTCGGCTTTGCCTGCCAGGACAGCCGAAAGGGTGACGAAATGGGCACGGGTATGGCGGGCGATGAGGCGGGCTAACGTCGTCTTGCCGCAGCCAGGCGGCCCCCACAGGATGATGGACGAAAACAGGCGATCGGCCTCGATGGCACGGCGCAGTGGCTTGCCGAGGGCGAGGATGTGTTCCTGGCCGACGAATTCCTCCAGCGTGCGCGGCCGCATCCGCTCGGCCAGGGGACGCGCGGCGTTGTCTTGCTCCAAGGCATGGTCGAACAGATCCATGCTTTCATTGTAGCACGATTGGCTACTCCGCGCCGAACAGCCGCAGCCACTCGTCCACCTCGTCTTCCGAAAGGCTTTCGGGCTTTTCGTCCACGCTGCTGGCTTTGGCCGCCGTCAGTTCGCGAGCAAACGCCTCGGAAGGCACCACCCGCGCCCGCGCCCAGCGGGCAGCCTGTTGCACCTCGCGGTCGGAAGAAACCACCGTCCAGTTGGCAGCCGTTTTGCCCAAAGCGCGCAAACGCCCCGCGATAGCCTGATCTGCCGTGCGATCACGAGGGATGAAAACCGCCTGCACCGCGCCAAAGGCTCTCCGCCCGGCGTCGCCCGGCGCGGCGCGATCGAAGTACACTTCCACCCGCGTGTTCCGTCGGGCGGCAAAGCGTTGCAGCATCTGCACCAGGCGCATTTCGTCGTCTTCGGCGCTCAGGCTGAGGCCGGGGATTTTGGGGATCAGGTTGTGGCCGTCGATGAGGTAGGGCATGGGGGAAGGAAGGGGGTTAGGGGGTTAGGGTTGGGGCAAGGTGTGAAGAAAGTCCAGGAGGGTGCGATTGAAGGCTTCGGGGCTGTCGGCGATGACAGCGTGGCCGGCGTGGGGGATGACCTCGTGGCGGGCGTGGGGGATGCGGCGCGTCATCTCGGCCTGAGTTGCAGGCGGGATGGTGGTGTCATCTGCACCGGTGACGACCAGCACCGGCATGGCCAGGGTATGCAAGCGATCGGCCACATCGAAACGCACCAGGGAGCGCATCGCGGCGCGATAGGCGCGCGGATCGGCCTGCCGGATTTCGTCCAACAGCGCCGCCCGCAAATGGGCATGCTCTGGCCGGGGAAAGATGCGGCGCACCACGGCCTTTCCCTGCGCCTCCAGCCCCAAGGTATGCACAACCGCCAGCCGCAGCGCAAAGTAAGCCCAGCCGCGCAAGCCTGCCGGGCGCAGCACGGCAAACGTGTTGACCAGCGTCAACGAGCGCACAGCCTCCGGCGCGGCAAGCGCCATGCTCAACGCCACCGTGCCGCCCAGCGAAATGCCCACGACGTGCGCCGGCACCGCCCCCAGTTGCGCCAACAGCGCCTGCACCTTCTCGGCGGCGTGCCTCGGCGACCATTGGCCGTCGTAGGGAGAACGGCCAAAGCCGGGCAGGTCCACCGCAATGGGGCGGAAGCGCGCCGCTTGAAGGGCAGCCATTTGCGCCTGCCACGACGCGCTTGTAGAACCCAGGCCATGGAGCAACACGACCGGCGGTTCGGCCTCGGGCGCCGGGTCGCGATAATACAACGTCATCTACACCTCCCAGAAAGCCTTCATCGCCCAACACAGGGTACTGCGGTCAAAGCAGTCAGCGGCTTGCTTCCATTGTACCGCTTCTCGGCATCGTCGACTTGCTTTCGCCCACAAGCCGAAGGCAACGATGTGAAATGTGTGAAATGAGCAAACAAGCCCCGAGATGGTTCCTCATTGCTCCCGTGCAGAGCGGCAACGCTCCCCCCTCCCTCCGGGAGAGGGGCCGGGGGTGAGGGCGAAGGGGCGAAAGGCGCCCAAAATACCCTCACCTCCCCCCATCC
>JALSPT010000070.1 GCA_026985785.1 Anaerolineales bacterium | reverse complement strand
AGCCCCGAGATGGTTCCTCATTGCTCCCGTGCAGAGCGGCAACGCTCCCCCCTCCCTCCGGGAGAGGGGCCGGGGGTGAGGGCGAAGGGGCGAAAGGCGCCCAAAATACCCTCACCTCCCCCCATCCCCCTCCTCTCCCCAAGGGCGAGGAAGGGGCGCTGGCGTCTCTGCCAGGCCTGCTGCCACAAAAAAACGGGTACGGCCAGCGCCGTACCCGTTGCGTTTTGTCGTTACGCCTTGCGAAAGACGGTTAGCCCACCTGCTCGCGCGCCATGTTGCGCAGCACGGTGTGCAGGATGCCGCCGTTGCGGTAGTACACCACTTCCATCGGCGTATCCAGCCGCGCGATGGCGTTGAACACGACCTCGCTGCCGTCTTCCTTCACGGCGCGCACGGTGACTTCGCTCAGCGGCTGCAGGTCGTTGCTCAGCCCTTCAATATGGAACACCTCGTGGCCGGTCAGGCCGAGGCTTTCCACGCTGTCACCTTCCTTGAACTGCAGCGGCAGCACGCCCATTCCCACCAGGTTGGAGCGGTGGATGCGCTCGAAGGACTCGGCCAACACGGCCTTCACGCCCAACAACAGGGTGCCCTTGGCCGCCCAGTCGCGGCTGGAGCCGGTGCCGTATTCCTTGCCCGCCAGCACCACTAAGGGCACGCCCTCTTGCTGGTATTTCATCGCCGCGTCGTAGATGGTCATCTGTTCACCGTCGGGCAGGTGGATGGTGTAGCCGCCCTCGACGCCCGGCACCAGTTTGTTGCGCAGGCGGATGTTGGCGAACGTGCCGCGCATCATCACCTCGTGGTTGCCGCGCCGCGAGCCGTAGGAGTTGAAATCCTTGGGCTGCACGCCCTTGGACATCAGGTACTTGCCGGCAGGCGAATCGGGCGGGATGCTGCCGGCGGGCGAAATGTGGTCGGTGGTGATGGAATCGCCCAGCACGGCCAAGGCCCGCGCGCCGTGGATTTCCTCGATGGGCGGCTCTTCCAGCCCTAAGGTGGTGAAGAACGGCGGTTCCTGGATGTAGGTGGAATCGGGGTTCCAGTCGTAAATTTCGCCGTCCGGGCTGGGGAGTTGGTTCCACATTTCGTTGCCGGTGAAGACGTCGGCGTACTTTTCTTTGAAGAGTTCCGGCTTGACATAGTCGGCGATGGTCTGCAAAATCTCTTCGCTGCTGGGCCAGATATCGCGCAGGTAAACCGGGTTGCCCTCCGGGTCGTAGCCCAGGGGGTCGGTTTCCAGATTGATGTTGACCGTACCGGCGATGGCGTAGGCCACGACCAGCGGGGGCGACATCAGGTAGTGCGCCTTGACCAGCGGGTGGACGCGGCCTTCGAAGTTGCGGTTGCCGGAACTGACCGCCGCGACCACCAGGTCGCCCTCGGTGATGGCGCGCGCCACCTCGGGCGGCAGCGGGCCGGAGTTGCCGATGCAGGTGGTGCAGCCGTAGCCGACCACATGGAAGCCGAGTTCGGCCAGCGGCTCCAGCAGGCCCGATTGGCGCAGGTATTCGGTCACCACGCGCGAGCCGGGGGCCAGGCTGGTCTTGACGTACGGCTTGCTCAGCAGGCCTTTCTCACGGGCTTTCTTGGCCAGCAGGCCCGCGCCCACCAGCACCGACGGGTTGGAGGTGTTGGTGCACGAGGTGATGGCCGCGATGACCACCGAGCCGTGGGTGATTTCGGTTTCCCGGCCGTTACGCACCAAGGCGACCTTCTTCTTAGTTTCTTCGGGCTTGAGGCCAAAGCCATGCAGGCCGGCTTCGTTGGTGAGCGCCTTGCGGAAGGCCGCGCCCAGTTCGGGCATCGGGACGCGGTCCTGCGGACGTTTGGGGCCGGCCACGCAAGCGCGCACGTCGCCCAGATCGAGTTCCAGCGTGTCGGTGAATTCGGGCACCGGCGCGTCGTCAGTACGGAAGAGGCCCTGTTCCTTGGTATAGCGCTCGACCAGGTCGATGAGTTCTTCCGAGCGGCCGGTGAGGCGCAGGTAGCGCAGGGTTTCCTCGTCCACGGGGAAGAAGCCCATCGTCGCGCCGTATTCGGGCGCCATGTTGCCGATGGTGGCGCGATCGGGCAGGCTGAGGGCGCTCACGCCGGGGCCGTAGAATTCCACGAATTTGCCCACCACGCCCTTTTGGCGCAGCATGTTCACCACCGTGAGCACCAGGTCGGTGGCGGTGACGCCTTCCTTGAGTTCGCCATAGAGTTTGAAGCCGATGACGTCCGGCGTCAGCATATAGATCGGCTGGCCGAGGATGGCGGCTTCGGCCTCGATGCCGCCCACGCCCCAGCCGACCACGCCCAGGCCGTTGATCATCACCGTGTGGCTGTCGGTGCCGACCAGGGTGTCAGGGAAGGCCACGACGTCGTCGCCCTCGGGCGCGGTCATCACCACTTTGGCCAGGTATTCCAGGTTGACCTGGTGGATGATGCCGGTATCGGGTGGCACGACGCGGAAGTTGTCGAAGGCTTTTTGCCCCCAGTGCAGGAACTCATAGCGCTCGCG
>JALSPT010000069.1 GCA_026985785.1 Anaerolineales bacterium | reverse complement strand
TTGCCTCCTTGTGGCCCGTGTGGTCCTCCCGATTATAACCCTTTACCGGGCGCGTGGCGGGCGAGGGGGCAAAGAGAGGGCTACTTGTGGAACAGGTCGGCGTAAGCGCCGTAGCCTTCTTCCTCCAGCGCCGTGGCGGGGATGAAGCGCAAGGCTGCCGAGTTGATGCAATAGCGGATGCCGGTGGGGGGAGGGCCGTCGGCAAAACGGTGCCCCAGGTGAGAATCGGCGTGGCGGCTGCGCACTTCGGTGCGCACCATCCCCATGCTGACGTCCTGGCGGGTCACGATGTTGGCGGCCTCCAACGGCATGGTGAAACTCGGCCAGCCCGACCCCGAATCGTACTTGTGGGTAGAACTGAACAGCGGTTCCCCCGAGACCACATCCACATAGATGCCGGCCTCGTGGTTGTTCCAGTAGGCGTTGTCGAAGGGCGGTTCGGTGGCGTTTTCCTGCGTGACGGCGTATGCCAGCGGAGAAAGCAGCGCCCGCAGGCGGTCGGCGGGCGGCTTGCGGTAACCGCGCCAGTAAGCCTGCCGTTCGGGAAAGAGGCGGAAATGGCGATGGGCAGCCCATACCTGGGCAAAGAAATCGTCTTTCCCGGAGGCGAGATGGTAGGCGCGGTAGCGGTCGGGGTGGGTGCGGTAGTAATCCTGGTGGTAGCCCTCGGCGGGGTAGAAGGGCGCGGCGGGCAAAATCTGGGTGACGATGGGGCGGGGGAAAATCTGCGCGGCCTCCAACCGCTGCAAAGAGGCTTCGGCCAGCGCCCGCTGATGCTCGTCGCGGTAGAAGATGGCGGTGCGGTACTGGCTGCCGCGGTCGTAAAATTGCCCGCCGGGGTCGGTGGGATCGATGTGTTTCCAGAACACCTCCAGCAGCCATTCGTAGGAGGTTTGGGTGTCGTCATAGCGCACGACCACGGCCTCGAAATGCCCGGTGGTGCCGGTGGAAACCTGCTCGTAAGAAGGGTTGGGCACGTGGCCGCCGGTATAACCGGAGACGGCTTCGATGACGCCCGGTACGGCCTCGAAAACGGCTTCCATGCACCAGAAACACCCCCCGGCGAACACGGCTTCGGCGATGTGCTCGGGCGCGGGGGTTGGTCTGGCGGATGAGGCTTCGGTGGTCATGGGGTTGTCCTCCAAAAGAGGGGATGCGGGTCTGCAAGCCGTGAGCAGCAAAATCCACGCGACCGCTGCGGCGCCAACCCACCGGTTTAGAGAAAGCACGGGCGTTTCCTTGTTTGGGGCGGCTACGTCAGGCTGGCCGGATCGAGCAGGCGGGCGAGGGTCTCGCGCGTCAGGTCGGTCATCTCGGCAGCCACTTCGAGGACGGGGCGTCCTTCGGCGTAGGCCCGTTTGGCGATCGCGGCGGCCTTTTCGTAGCCGATATGCGGCGTCAGCGCGGTCACCAGGATGGGGTTGCGCGCCAGCGGCTCGGCCAGGCGCGCGGTGCGCACTTCGAAGTCGGCGATGGCTTTTTCGGCCAGCAGGGCGGCGGCGCGCCCCAGGAGGGGAATGGCGCTCAGCAGGTTGTGCGCCGCTACGGGCAGCATGACGTTGAGTTGAAAATTGCCGTGCTGGTTGGTCAGGGCCAGGGTCAGGTCGTGCCCCTGCACCTGCACGCAGGCCATCATCACCGCTTCGGGGATGACGGGGTTCACCTTGCCGGGCATGATGCTGGAGCCGGGTTGCAGCGCCTGCAGGCGGATTTCGCCCAGCCCGGCCAGCGGGCCGCTGTTCATCCAGCGTAGGTCGTTGGCGATTTTGAGCAGGGCGGTGGCCGCGCCGCGCAGATGGCCGCTGAAGGCGACGGCGGCATCCAGTGAGGATTGGGCGGCGAAGTGATCCGCTGCCTCGCGCAAGGGGTAGCCGGTGCGCTCGGCCAGGCGGGCTGCCACCCGCGCCCCGAATTCGGGATGGGCGTTGACGCCGGTTCCCACCGCGGTGCCGCCCAGGGCCAGTTCGGCCAGCCCCTCCAGCGCGTGCGCGAAACGCGCTCGCCATTGCGCCACCTGATGCGCCCAGCCGCCGAGTTCCTGCCCCAGACGCACCGGCATGGCGTCCATCAAATGGGTGCGCCCGGTCTTGACCACGCTGTCCAGTTCGGCAGCGCGACGGCGCAGCGTGGTTTCCAGTTGCTGCCAGCCGGGCAGCAGCACGGTGACGGCCAGGTGGTAGGCGCTCAGGTGCAGCGCCGCGGGGATGACGTCGTTGGAGGATTGGCCGCGGTTGACGTCGTCGTTGGGGTGGACGCGGTACTCGCCGACCGCACCGCCCAGCAACTGGGTGGCGCGGTTGGCAATCACCTCGTTGGCGTTCATGTTGGTGGAGGTGCCGGAGCCGGTCTGGAAGACGTCCACCGGGAAATGGTCGTCCCACCGCCCGGAAGCCACCTCTTCGGCGGCCTGGATGATGGCATCGGCGGCGTCGGTCGGCAGCAGCCCCAGATCGCGATTGACCTCCGCTGTGGCGGCTTTGATCTGCCCCAGCGCCCACAAGAAGGCGCGCGGCAGGCGCAACCCGCTGAGGGGGAAGTTTTCCACCGCTCGCTGCGTTTGCGCGCCGTACAGCGCCGCCGCAGGCACCTGCACCTCCCCCAATGAATCGTGCTCGCTGCGAAACTTGCCCATCTTAGCGCGCCAGCGCCTCGCGGGCCGCGGCCAGCACCTCGTCGTAGTTCGGCTCTTTGCCCAGTTCGGGCATGTAGTCGGCGTAGACCACCTTGCCGGCGCGGTCCACCACGAACACCGCCCGCCGCAGCAGGCGCACTTCTTTCATCAGGCAGCCGTATTTTTCGCCGAAGTTCATGTCCAGATGGTCGGAAACCACCTCGACCTTGTCCACACCGTTGGCGCCGCACCAGCGCTTTTGGGCAAAGGGCAGGTCGGCGCTGATGGTGATGATCACGATGTCGTCGCTCAGCGCGCTGGCGGCTTCGTTGAACTTGTGGGTTTCCAGGTCGCAGACCGGTGTGTCCAAGGAGGGCACGGCGGCAATCACGCGCACCTTGCCGGCGGTGCTTTCCAGCATGGGGATGACCTGCCAGTCCTGGGTGGTGGCGTGGAATTCGGGGGCGGTGTCGCCCGGCTTGATGTCGGGGCCGACGACGGTGATTTCTTTGGGGCCAAAGCGAATGAGGCCTTTGCGTTCCAGCATGAAAAACTCCTGTGAGGGAAAGGGGGCGCGGACTTTGCCGCGGGCGTGAAGGGTGTGATCCCGCTTCGGCATTCTGGGCCTGGCGGCGAGGAAATTTTATTCTCTGGACGAGAGGGCGATGACGACTTCCGGCGCTTCGAAGCCGTGTTTGCGGTGCGAGCCATCGCAAAACGGCTTGTTGGCCGAATGGCCACAGCGGCAGAGGGCCACCGGTTTGCCCTCTGTCCCAACGGTGCGTTCTTGCCCATCGGCGTCGGTGAATGTCACCGGGCCGGGCACGAGGTAAGGGCCGTTTTTGGCGGCATGGATTTTCATGGCAACAACTCCTTGGGTGCTGAACGAAGTGATACGTTAGAAAAAGTATACAGAAATAACATAAACCTGGGGTGAGAAAAGGGGAAAAGCAGCGCGTCATCCTTTTTGCACCCGGTAGTTGCGCATCATGCCCATGTCTTCGTGCTCCAAGTTGTGACAATGATAGGGGAACAACCCTTTGAAATCGCGGAATTGCAGGGCGATGTCCACCCGTTCGCCGGGCATGACCAGCACGGTATCATGCCAGCCCTGGTCGACGAAGCCGG
>JALSPT010000068.1 GCA_026985785.1 Anaerolineales bacterium | reverse complement strand
TCGCCGCACTCCAAAAAACATCGGTGAACATCGGCGTCATCGGTGGATTGGGACGACGCAACGCATCCACGCCGTCGGTGGTTCCGCTCTTCCCCTCCCCTTTTCGGCACAATTTGCTGTACAATAAAAGCATGACGGCTTTGGGCTTCCTTCCTGCGCTTTTGCCACATCTGCCCCGCCCGACCACCGTTCGGACGATCATGGGCGCGAACGGGGTACGGGCATCCCGTGCACGCCTGTACCTTGCGACTGTCTTTTCAGGTTCATAAGCCTCCTCTGCACTGCCGAGGGGGCTTTTTATATGCCGCCAAGCCCAAACCTTTCCACAAAGGAGGACTTGCGATGTTGACCATCAGCGCGATCAAAGCCGACGTCGGCAGCATTGGCGGGCACACCCGTCCCTCCGAAGCCATGCTGCAAACCGCCCGCGAACACCTGCAAAAGGCCCTGGAAAGCGGCCTGCTCACCGATTACGACGTCACCTTCACCGGCGACGACATCTGCCTGCTCATGGTGCACCGGCAGGGCAACGGTGCCGCCGATATCCACAACTTAGCCTGGGATACCCTCAAAGCCGCCGCCGACATCGCCAAAGCCCAGGGGCTCTACGGCGCGGGGCAGGACCTGCTCAAAGACGCCCCCTCGGGCAACGTGCGCGGCGCGGGGCCGGGCGCCGCCGAAATCACCTTCGACGAAAACGCCCCCGAGCGCCCCGCCGAGCCGTTCATGGTGTTCACCGCCGACAAATGCGGCCCCGGCGCGTTCAACTTCCCCCTCTGGGCGGTGTTCACCAGCCCGCTCTACTGCGCCGGCTTGATGATGCCCAAGATGCGCCCCGGCTTCAAATTCACCGTGATCGACATGGAATACCCCCACGGCGACCGCGTCATCGAACTCAACGCCCCTGAAGAGCACCTCGACCTCGCCCTGCTGCTGCGAGACGAAAACCGCTTTGGCATCCAGGCCATCCACGCCCGCAAATACCCCCATCAGCAGGTGGTGGCCGTCTCCACCGACCGCCTGCACACCATCGCCGGGGAATACAAAGGCAAAGACGACCCGGTGATGATCATCCGCACGCAGGGCATCTTCCCCGCGCCGGAGGAAGTGGTCATGCCGTGGGTGAACGTCCCCTACGTGGCCGGCGACGCCCGCGGCAGCCACACTATGCCCATCATGCCGGTGCCCATCAACACGCCCGTCACCGGCCCCTACGCCCAGCCCATCGTGGCCGCCGTGGCCTATTCGGTGAACAAGGAAGGCAAACTCTCCGAGCGAGTGGACGTCTTCGCCAATCCCGTGTGGGATTGGGCGCGCCAGAAAGCCCAGCAAAAAGCCGAATGGATGCGCCAGCAAGGCTTTTTCGGCGCGGCCATGCTACCGATGCAGGAACTGGAATACAGCGCCTTCCGCACCGCCTTGGAGGCCATCGAACAGCGCTTCAGCGTGCGCTAAACGCCGCTTTCGCGGCCCTGGGGCGCGCAACGCCAGCGCCGTCCCAGGGTTTTCTCTTCCGGTTGGCCTGAGGCGCGGCTTCTCGATGGAGGCATCGGGAACACCGCGCCGCTGGCCAACCCAGCCCTTCACAGGAGGTTCTCATGCCCTGGCAACACAAAGTCATGCGTACGGTGCGTGTGCGCAACCAACTCATCCCCGGCACCTTAGCCCGCCTGCTTTCTGCCGTGGCCGAGCACAACGGCAGCATCGGTGAAATCCGCCTCATCCGGGAAGGCACCAAGGCCATCGTGCGCGACATCACCATCTACGCCGACACGGTGGAGCAAATTGAAGCCATCATCGCAGCGATGCGCGCCAACCCCAACTCGCAGGTGCTGGAAGTGCGCGACGAGGTGCTGGAAGTGCACCGCGGCGGTAAAATCGCCATCCGCAGCCGTTACAGGGTGGACTCCTTGGCCACGCTGCGCCGCGTTTACACCCCCGGCGTGGCGCAGGTGTGCCTGCAAATTGCCAAAGAGCCCGAATTGGCCTGGCAATTCACCTCCATCAGCCACCTGGTCGCCATCGTCACCGACGGCACCGCCATCCTCGGCCTGGGCGACATCGGCCCGGTGGCCGGGATGCCCGTGATGGAAGGCAAAGCCATGCTGATGGAAAGCCTGGTGGGCCTCTCAGGCGTGCCCATCCTACTCAACACGAAGGACGTGGACGAGATCGTGAATGCCGTGGCTGCCATCGCGCCGACGTTTTCCGCCATTCAACTGGAAGACATCTCCGCGCCGCGCTGCTTCGAAATCGAAGAACGCCTGCAGCAGATGTTGGACATCCCGATAATGCACGACGACCAGCACGGCACCGCCGTGGTGGTGACCGCCGCGCTGAAGAACGCCTGCCGCTACGCCGGCGTGGACCTGCACAAAGCCACCATCGGCCAGATTGGCCTGGGCGCGGCAGGCATGGCCATCAGCCGGATGCTGATGCACGTCACCGGCAACCCGGTGCTGGGCGCCGACCTGAGCGAAGACGCCCTCCGGCGGCTGGAAGGCTACGGCGGCAAGCGCAGCACCTTAGCCGAAATCATGGCCCAGGCCGACATCGTGATTGCCACCACCGGCGCGCCCGGCCTGATCAAGCCGGAGATGGTGCGCCCCGGCCAAATCATCCTCGCCCTCTCCAACCCCCATCCCGAAATCGAGCCCGACGCGGCGTTGGAGGCAGGTGCGGCCTTTGCCGCCGACGGGAAGTCGGTGAACAACGTCTTGGGCTTTCCCGGCATCTTCCGCGGCGCGGTGGACACCCACGCCAGCCGCATCACGCCGGAAATGTACCTCGCGGCGGTGGACGCCATCGTGGCGCACACGCCGGAGGGCGAACTGCTGCCCAGCCCGCTGACGCCGGAGGTGCACCGCGCCGTGGCGCGTGCCGTGGCGCAGAAGGCGCTGGAGCAAGGCATCGCCCGCACCGAATACGTCCCCTACGTCAGCGACGAAGAGGCCGAAACGCCGTAATGTGCCGTAATGTGCGACGCACCTGCGAGGTGCGTTGCATATCCTGAGTTTTCTTCCCTTCCCAAGGAGGACGCTATGCGCAAGACCTATTTCCTCGGCCTGTTTCTTATCGTTGCGATGGTGCTGGCAGGCTGCAACCTGCCCACGGCAGGCGGCGGTCAGCCCACCGCAGCCTCGCCTACCCAGGTGACCTTCCCGACAGCCACAACACCACCCACGGCGCCTCCCGCGCCGCCCACCGCTCCCCCGCCCATTCCTACAACGGTACCCCCTTCGCCCACGCCATTGCCGCCTACGGCGACGCCGACCAGGCTGCCTAAGCCGGAAATCCCCATCCGGTTTGCCCCTGGCGCTATTCATTGGCAAGCCCCCCTCGAGCCTCGCGCTCCGGGCTATGTTTTTTGGGCTATGCAGGGGCAAAGCGCCGAAATCTTAGTGTTGCAGGGCGACCAGCCCGCCAACGCGGCCCTCTCACTGGCCGCGCCCGACGGTCAGCCGCTGCAAACCTACAACATCGGTCGCCCCGACTGGCGCGGCGTGCTTCCCCAGACCGGCGATTATCACCTCGCCATCGCTGCCCCCGGCGGCCTGAACGGCCTGACCCTGCAGGTCACCATCTACCCCCTGCCCACCCAACCGCACTCGGTCACCAACGCCAACCTCGGCTTCATCCTGACTTACGACGGCGCTTACTTCCAGCCTCAAAAGCCCGACCTCTTCGGCAACGAGGTGCTGGGGCTGCGCCTCACCCCCAACCGGTTCTACGACCACACCAACCTCCAGGACGCCTACTTCGTGCT
>JALSPT010000067.1 GCA_026985785.1 Anaerolineales bacterium | reverse complement strand
CCTCGCGCAGCGTTTGTTGCGCCGGAAGCACCTCCTCGGGCGGCAGCAGACGGCGCAAGCGGCGGCGCAGGGCGCGAATTTCCTCTTCCAAAGCGGCAATCTCTTCTCGCGCCTGGGCGCGGGTTTCCTCCAACACCTGCTTGCGCTCCTCCTCGATGTTGGCCAGGCGCTTGTTCAGCCGGGCGCGCAGCGCCTCGGCGCGGCGGCGGGCTTTTTCCGCCCGGCGGCGCTCTTTGCGCGCCAAACGGCGCTGACGGTGGATCTCGTCGATCAGCGCATCCGCCGCCATCTCATCGGGGCGGAAACCGGCACGGGCAGCCGCCAGCACCTCGTCCGGCAAGCCCAGCCGACGGGCGATTTCCAAGGCGTTGGAGCGCCCCGGCAGCCCGATCACCAAACGATAGGTCGGGCGCAAGGTGCGGGGGTTGAATTCCATGCTGGCGTTGGTCGCGCCGCGGGTGGCCTGGGCGTAGAGTTTGAGTTCGGGGTAGTGGGTGGCCACCAGGGTGGTGACCCGGCGGCGCACCAGGGTATCGAGAATGGCGCGCGCCAGCGCCGCCCCTTCCTGTGGGTCGGTGCCCGCCCCCAATTCGTCCAGCAGCACCAGCGCACGGTGGTCGGCCTGCCGCAGGATGCGGGTGATGTTGCGCATGTGGCCGGAAAAGGTGGAAAGCGATTGCTCGATGGATTGCTCGTCGCCGATGTCGGCGAACACAGCGTGGAAGACGCTCAGCGCCGTGCCTTCTTCGGCGGGTAAGTGCATCCCGCTCTGCGCCATCAGGGTCAGCAGCCCGGCGGTTTTCAGGGTGACGGTTTTGCCGCCGGTGTTGGGGCCGGTAATTACCAGGGCATAGACGCCCTCGTCGAGCACCAGGTCGATGGGCACGACCTTGTCCGGCGGCAGCAGGGGGTGGCGCGCGCCCAGCAACCGCAGGGCAGGGGGCGAATCGTCCACCAGCGGCAGCAACTGCGGGGCGACGGCTTCCATTTCGTCGGCGAGGAAGGCTTTGGCAAACACCACGTCCAGGCGGGCCAAAGTGGTCACCGCATCGAGCAAGGTTTCGGCGTGGATGGCGATCCGGCGGGAGAGGGCGCGCAGCAGTCGCTGGACTTCCTGCTCCTCGGCGCGCGTCAGTTCCCGCAAATGGTTGTTGATTTCCACCACGGTGAGCGGCTCGACGAACAGGGTCGCGCCCGAAGCCGAGCGGTCGTGGACGATGCCGGGCAATTTGCCTTTGAATTCGGCCTTCAGGGGGAGCACATAGCGCCCGGCGCGCTGGGTGACGATGGGCTCCTGTAGCATGGGGACGATGGCTGGATCGCGCACCATGTGCTCCAGGGTGCGGGCCAGGCGGTGGTGGGCGATGGTGATGTCGGCGCGCAGGCGGGCGAGGGCCGGCGATGCGCTGTCGGGGATGTGGCCTTTTTCGTCCACCGTGCGGGCGATGGCATCTACCAGCCCCAACGGTGGTGGGAGCAGAGCCGCCATCTCGGCCAGGTGAGGGACTTCGGCTTGATAACGCAAGAGGGCGCGTTGCAGGTCGCGAGCACGGCTTAAGGTAGCCTTGATTTCCAGCAAGGCATCCGGCGCGAGGACGATGCCGCGGCGGGCATCTTCCACGGCGGGGCGGATGTCGCGCACACCCCGCAGGCTCACCTCGGGGTGCTCGGCCACCAGGCGGCGGGCTTCGGTGGTTTCGGCCTGCAAACGGCGGGCAGAGGCCAGATCGCCCACCGGCGCAAGTGCCAGCGCCGCCTCCCGCCCGGCGGCGAAAGCCGTATGCCGCGCCAGGCGTTCCAGCAGACGAGGGTATTCCAAAACGGTCAGGGTTTTCGTATCCATAAAATTTTTTGGGCCTGCGGCTATCGGGCGACCTCGATGGCTTCCGGCTCGGCGTTGGGCACCGGAATGTGGCGCACTTCGGCAGGGTCCAGCCCCTGAAAGCGCACCTTGACGAAGGCAATCGGCAAGCGATGGGCGACCACGATCACCGTATCACGGGGATGGCGGGCTAAAATGTCGTCGATCGCGGCGTCCACCCGCTGCTGCACCTCGGCCAGCGTCTCCCCACCAGGGGGGCGGGTGCGCCAGGGGTTTTCTTCCCATTGCCGGAAGATTTCTGGCCAGCGGCGGGCGATTTCATCCACATGGCGTTCCTGCCACGCGCCAAGGTGAATCTCCATCAAGCGCGGCTCGGCGCGCAGGGGGGCGGGCGGCAACGCCGCCGCGATGATCTCCGCCGTTTGCCAGGCGCGGCGCAGGGGACTGGCATAGATGGCCGCCGGGCGCACCTCCATCGCCTGCAGGCGCTCGGCGGCCTCCCGCGCCTGCGTCTCACCACGCGCATTGAGCGGCGGGTCGGCCTGTCCCTGATAAATCCCGCGAACGTTCCAATCGGTCTCGCCGTGGCGCAGCAGGATCAAGCGGGTCATGCCCGCCCCTCCTGTCGGGCGCGGTATTCGGGCAAGGTGATCATGGGCGGGCGCTCGTACTCTACCACCTCCCGTTGGTCGAGGTAATAGCGCCCTGGCGCGTAGCGGATGAGGTTCATCGTTTTGTTGATGTCTTCCAGCAGGCGAATTTTGTGGCGGTCTTCCAAGCGCCGCACCACCACCTGAATGATGGCGAAAGACATCGGCGAAAGGTCGGGCAAGGGCTTGTTGCGGTGGATGCGCTCGCGCAAATCCACCTGGGCGATGGCGCCGAGGCCAAAGTTTTCCAACAGGTCGATGAGCAAGCCGGTTTCCACGCCATAGCCGGTGAAGAAAGGCACCCGTTCCAGCGCGCTGCGCCGCCCGGCGTACTCGCCCGAAAGCGGCTGAATGAGGCCGGAAAGTTCGGGAAAGAACATGTTGAGCAGAGGTCGGGCGGTCAGTTCGGTCACCCGTCCCCCACCGCCAGCCACGATTTTATCGCCCTGTTTCAGCGGGCGGCGGTAAAAGCCCTTGACGTACTGGATGTTGGGATTGGTCAGCAGAGGGCCCAAGATGCCATAGACGAACCGAGGATGGATATTGCTGATGTCGGTATCGATCCAGGCGATGAGGTCGCCCTTGAGGACGTAGAGGCTTTTCCACAACGCCTCGCCTTTGCCATGATATGCGCCGTGCTGGGGCAAAATCTCCTGATGGATATACACGGGAATGCCCAACTCGGCGGCGATTTCGCGCGTGTAATCCACCGAACCGCTGTCGATGAGCACCATTTCGTCCAACAGCGGGACGTCCTCCATCAGCGCCTTTTTCACGGTGGTGATGATTTTGCCAATCGTCTCTTCCTCGTTGAGGGCCGGCAAACCCAGGCTGATGGTCACGCCTTGCTGCTCTTTGAGGCGCGCCAAGCGTTCCAGGTCGGCAAATTCTTGGCTGCGGAAGGTGTTTTCGGCGAACCAGCGGTCGACCACCAGCCGCAGCGGGCGGCGGGCAATGCGCTCATCGGCCTGCTGTTGGGCTTCCCGGCGGGCGCGACGCGAGGCCGCCGCTTTCACGATGAGCAAGGTGCTTTTCAGATCCTGCACCAGCCGCTCCATGCGAGGCGAGAGCAGCTTACCGGGGGGATTGTTACGACTGGAAGCGCCCATCACCACTACCTCGTGGTCGGGGCTCTCGGCGCGCACGGCGGTTTCCATCTCATCCAGCGTGGTCACCGCGCGGGTGATGGCCTTCAATCCGCGTAAAGCAGCCCCAAACTGGGCAAACAGGCGCTCCTCAGCATCGAACGGCGCTTCACCGGTGGCATGGAGCAACGTCACGCGGGCGTGGGCATGCTCGGCCACGGTGAGCGCCACCCGCAGCGCCTCGGTGT
>JALSPT010000066.1 GCA_026985785.1 Anaerolineales bacterium | reverse complement strand
CCAGGGGGAAAGACGAAGCCGAGTTTTTCGTCAGAGGCCAGTTGGCCGAGGATTTTCAGTTTGCCGGGGTTTTCTTTCATGAAACCGCGGGCAGTAACGTAGTCAATGACCACGCCGTCGATATCGCCGGAGAGCAGAGCCATGATGGCGCCGCCGAAGTCCTCGAAAGATTTCACGCGCTCTTCGGGGAAGTTCTTCTTGGCGACGATTTCGTTGGTGGTACCGATCTGGGTTCCGATGAGTTTGTGAGCGTCTTTTTTGAAGTCGTCAACTGATTTTGCCTGTTCGTCGGCACGTACCAGCAGGACCTGAATGTTGCTCACGTAAGGGATGGAGAAATCGACGATTTTAGCGCGGTCGGGGGTGATGGTGACGCCATCGGCGAGCATGTCATACTCACCATTCTGCATGGCGGGGAAGATGCCGTCCCAGGAAGCCTCTTTGAATTCGGGAACGCAGTTGATGCGCTTGCAGATTTCGCGCACGGTGTCGTAGTCCCAGCCTTCGGGCTTGCCGGTGTCTTTGTTGATGAAGTTGAAGGGTGGGTAGGCATTTTCCACGGCTACGGTGATGTGCTTGCCGCCCAAGTCGGGGAGTTTGTTGGCTTCCTCGGTAGGCGCCTCGGTGGCAGCGGGCGCTTCTGTGGCGGCGGGTGCTTCGGTAGCCGCAGGTGCTTCTGTGGCGGCGGGTGCTTCTGTGGCCGCTGGCGCCTGGGTTTTCTGCGGCGCCGCCTGTGGGGTAGGCGTGGCCTGAGAACCACAGGCTGCGAGGGCGACAATGGCCATGAGCACCAATGCCGCGAAAAGTAGTTTCTTGCGCATGTTTTCCTCCTGAGGTACGGGATTCGTTCCAAATGCAGGATACATTTCCTGCCGTCATACTTTATAATACCCTAAACGTGCTTGGCTTTTATGGGCTTTTACGGAATTTTTACGGAGGTCGTGGAGGTCTTGCTGTGTCGGTTTCTGCGTGGCGTGTGGTGGTTGGTTCTCGCAACCCTGTAAAACTGCAGGCTGCTCAGCGGGGCTTCGAGCGCTTTTTCCCGGGGCATGCCGTGGCGGTAGAGGGAGTTGAGGTGCCCTCTGGCGTGGCCGAGCAACCCGTGGGTGATGCCGAGACCCGGCGCGGGGCGCGTCAACGGGCGCTTCGTGCCCGTGAGGCGGTTCCCGAGGCAGCGTTTTGGGTCGGCTTGGAAGGCGGGGTGGCGTGGGAGGGCGACGATTTGTTCTCCTTTGCCTGGATTGCGGTGTTAGGAGCAGACGGGAGGTGGGGACTGGCCCGGAGCGGCACATTTTTGTTGCCTCCCGCCGTTGCTGCGCTCATCCGAGAAGGCTTGGAGTTGGGCGTTGCCGACGATCGGGTGTTCGGAGCGTACGATAGTAAGCGGAAGATGGGCGCGGTTGGTTTGTTGACGGATGGCGCGATTGATCGCGCGGCGCTTTACGAGCACGCTCTCCTTTTGGCGCTGATTCCCTTTGGCTCGGCGTGGCGTCGTGCTGGCGCCTATCAGGTATAATGGGGGGACAATGCTTTGGCTTCGATGCCCATGAACACCAAAACGTACATTCCCTGGGAAAATACCTACGACCCTGAAGTGTGGCGCGCCCGGCGACGGGTGTTGCGGGCTGTCTTTCGCCCGGTGGGGTTCAAGTTGTTAGCCCGTTTGGGAAGGGTGGAAGGGCTGGACAACGTACCTCGGCAAGGGCGTTTGGTGGTGATGTTCAACCACATTGCTTTTTTCGACCCCTTGGCCGTGTTGGGCGTCTTGCCTCGCGATGCTGTTCCCATGATGAAGGCCGAAGCGTTGGATTATTTTCTGCTTGGCTATTTGCCGCGTTGGTGGGGTGTGGTGCCGATCTGGCGGGGCGAGGTGGATCTGCTTGCCATTCGGCAGTCGCTGGCTGTGTTGGAGGCGGAGGAAGCGTTGCTCATTGCACCGGAAGGTACCCGTCGCCCTGCCCTCTCTCAGGCCAAACTGGGGATGGCTTACCTGGCGGCGCGGGCGCAGGCGCCCATCCTGCCGGTAGCCATCGAGGGTACGGAAGGCTTCCCGACCTGGCCGTTTTCGCCGCGCTGGTGGAAACAGCGCATCCACCTCAAATTTGGCCGTCCCTTTCGTTATGTGGTAACTCAACGCAATCCCAGTCGCGATTTGTTGCGGCGGATGACCGATGAGGCCATGTATGTGCTGGCGAGGCTGCTGCCTCCTCATCGCCGGGGATATTATGCGGATTTGAGCAAAGCTACCCAAGAGACGATCGTCTGGCTTTGAAGGGCAAAAAAGCAGTGCTCCGGCACACATCTTGCACGTGTAGGTGGCATGACGATGAATTGGCTCCACGCCCACGCAGGTTATAGCGTGGCTTTGTCCTTTCCAGGGGTGATAGGGGCGGTATTTTGGTTGTTGTTTTTGTTCTTCGCTGCCCGGAAACGGCGGCGGGAGCGTCCGTCCTGGGGGCGTAAGCAGGTGGTGTTGTTCGTCTTGCTGTTGCTGCTTTCGCCGCTGAGCGTGTTTGTTACGCTTCCTCCTGCTCATCGAATCCCTTTGCCCATCGCCACAGCCCAGAGTGTGTTGTGGATAGCCCCGTTGAGCGCCTTGGGGTGGATGCTGGCCGCAGGTTTTTTGGGGACGCCTGCTGCGATGCTGGTTGCATTTGTGACGGGTTTGGCGTTGAGCCAATGGCAGACCCATCTCCCTACCGAGGCGCTAAGCGAAGCCACGCTCGCCCTGGCCTTTTCCTGGGCGTTGTGGCAACCCTATCGCACCCGTTTTTATCGCCTGCTACGGCAGCCGTTGGGAGCCGCGTTGGTGGCAGCGGTGGTTTATCTTTTCGCGGCTGCTTTCAACCTGTTGTTCATCAGCAGCCATTCATTGGCAGAGCAGATCGATATCGTTTTGACCGTCACCCCATGGATGATTGCATACAAGATGGCACCGCTGATGGTTGGGGGGCTTGTGGCGCAGGGATTGTCGTTCTGGCATCCCCTGCCGTGGGGGTATAGTGGCGCTTTACAGCCTTCGCCCTTGGAGCGTTCACTGACACATCAGTTTTCGGCGGTGCTGGCGTCGGTCACCTTGGGCCTGGCGGTGAGCATCCTGGTCGGTAATTGGGTTCTGGCCAAGCATTCGGCACGCAATTTGGTGCTGCAACGTTTGGGTAGCACCTTGAAGGTGGCTTCTCAAACTACGCCTTTTTTCACCGAAAGTGGTGACAAGCTCATCCGCACTCTGGCGCAGGAGCAGGCGTTGGCCACGTTGCCGGCGGCTGATATTCCTGCTTACTTACAGCAAGCCCAGGGGAATAGTTTCTTTTTCGATCAGATGCTGTTGGTCGACGCGGCAGGGCAGGTCATTGCTTCCGTTCCCCGTCATGCCCATTTGCTTGAGAGCGAATTTGCCATTCTTGATTTTTTGAAAAGCACCAAGGCGCCTGCTTACCATCACGTCGCTTTTTCCGGGGTGGAGCAGCAAACCTATGTCAGTTTTGGTAGCCGGATACGGGCTGCTGAAGGCGTTAGGCGAGATTGGTATCTCATAGGTCGCACGACCTTGGGTACCAATCCTTATGCTGAGCCGATCATCAAAGGGCTCAAAAATTTGCAGAGTGATCAAAGCGGTGCCCTGGTAGTGGATGAGAAGCGCCACGTCTTGTTTGCCACGTCACCTTCCTTGGGGTGGGTGGTGGAGTCGATGGTGTGGCCCGACGTGATCAGGGGTGGCGTGACCGTGGCGCAAGACATTCCCACGTATAGCGCGGAGATTCAAAACCCCAATGGCAAGCGGTATCTGGCCGAAGTCGTCCAGGCCAGGGGCACGACCTGGCGCATTATTGCGATTTCCCCCACCAGCAAGTTGCAGGCCATTGCGTTGCAAACGGCGCTTCCGTTGACCGTGATGGTGCTGTTGGTGGCGTTGGTGGGGATTTTGATTTCCCGCTCGCTGTTGAACATCGTCACGGCATCGTTGCGGCGGTTGACCGCGGCGGCTGAGGACATGGCTCGCGGCCAGCTCAATGCAACTGTGGACATCGAGAGTGCCGATGAGGTGGGGCAGTTAGGGCGGGCGTTCGAGAACATGCGCCAGCGACTGCGCGACCGGATGGACGAACTCAATCGTCTGCTGCACACCAGCCAACGGGTGGCGGCGACGTTGAAGGTGGAAGAGGCCGCCGACGCGGTGCTCAAAGCCGCGGTGGCTAAAGGGGCCAGCATGGCTCGTATTGTGTTGTCCGACGAAGCGCTCCCCGATGAGGTTGGTGGGCGGTACCCTTCTACTTTCAGCCGAGGTCCTTATGCCGAGCATTACGCTGCCCTGGATCAACAAATCCTATCGTTAGCACGCCATCATGGTTTGTTGCGTCTTACTACCCCGAGGCGTACTGCTGCTTTGGCGATTCCTCCTTCTGCGCCTTTGCCCCAGTCACTGATCGTGGTAGCTTTGCAGTATAAGCAGCGCTTCCTGGGTGCCCTTTACATTGTGTATGCTCAGCAGCATACCTTTAGCGACGAGGAAACGCGCTATTACCGAGCCTTGGGTTTGCAGATGGCAATGGCTGCCAATGCGGCTCGCCTGTATTTCACGGCTGAGGTGCGTCATCAGCGGCTGTTGGCTGTGCTCAACGCTTCGCCTGATCCCATTCTGGTGACCGATCGGCATGGCAACCTTATCCTCGCCAACACCGCCGCGCTGGAGCAATTGCCCGTCTCCCCCAGCATGAACCGTCCCCTGGAGGAAAGCACCACGCACCGTGGTATTTTGGCCCTGTTGCGGACGCCTAAACGCCCTCCCTTCTCCGAGGAAATCACGGTGGAAAATCGGGTATATTTTGCCACGGTGGCCAGTGTTGCGACCGAAGCGCAGGAAGTGGGGCGAGTTTGCATTCTGCGCGACATTACCCACTATAAGGAACTCGATGCCCTGAAATCGGAATTCGTCGCCACGGTGAGTCACGACCTGCGTGCTCCCCTTACGTTGATGAACGGCTACCTCACCATGCTGGATATGGTGGGGGAGCTCAACGAGCGCCAGCAGCGTTACATTGAACACATCCAGGAGAGCATCAGGAATATGACCGACCTGGTCAATAATTTGCTCGATCTTGGCAGAATTGAGGCTGGCGTGGGACTGCAATTGCAATTGGTGCCTTTGTTGGATACTATTGACAATGTAATCAAAAAATGGGGGCCTTCCGCACAGCAAAAAGAGATCGCCCTTAAAACGGAAATTGCTCCCGATACGCCACCAGTGGTGGAGGCAGACCCCTTTTTGCTGGAGCGGGTGTTGCACAACCTGGTGGACAATGCGCTCAAATATACGCCGACTGGCGGCACGGTCACCGTCATCGCTCGCCCGGCGGGTGAAAATCGGGTGTTGCTGGGTGTCAAAGACACGGGTGTGGGGATTTCTTCCATTGACCAACCGCGCTTGTTCGAGAAATTCTACCGGATTGTGCGACGCGGTGGCCCCACGATCAAGGGTTCCGGTTTGGGGTTGGCGATTGTCAAATCCATCGTCGATCGCCATCACGGACGGGTGTGGGTAGAAAGCCAGTTGGGGAAAGGAAGCACTTTCTTCGTTGAACTTCCCCTCCGTCAGCCCTCTATGGAAGCCGTGGAAGCGCAGTTGTCGGTTGGAGGACTTTGAAGAGGGCTTTACTCTGGTATCCATTGGAGATGGGCCAGCCCAAAGTGGAGTGCTACGGCGTAGACTATTGCGACGTAAGCCCCCAATGCCATAACGAACAGCACATCCTGCTTGTGAATGACCATCTGGCGGTAATACGTTCGCCGCGGCAGGGCACCGAACGCGCGGGCATCCATAGCCAGGGCGGTGCGTTCCGACTTGCGTACTGCTGCCGCCAGCAGCGGGATGGCGTACCGACGTATTTTCTCCACCCACCCGCGCACGCCGCGCCCCTCGCCTACGCCGCGTACGCGGTGCGCCATCCGGATGACCGCAAATTCCCGTTGTAACAAAGGCAAAAAACGGTAGGACACCAGTACCCCGTAGCCAAACCGCGGCGGCACCTTCAGATTTTGCACCAGGCTGAGGGCAAAATCGGTTGGGTCGGTGGTGGCAACGAAAAGCAAGGATGCCGCCACGAATACTGCCACCCGCAAGCCCAACCCCAATCCCATCCACAACCCTTCGGCGCTCAGCGTCCAGTACCCCCATTGCCAGAGGATGTGGGGGTGAGGAAAACGGCTCAGATCGGCATACAGCGCGTTGAACAACGCCACAGGTATTGGCAGCAAAACCAGTGGTATGCTCCAGCGCAGCATGGTGCGCCAGGGCACGCGGCCCAATCGCCACGCCGTCAGCCAGAGCGCGAGGAGGAGCATGGCCGGGATGAAGGGGGCGAAGGCCGCGGTGGCCCCCGCGGCCACCACGGCGACCCCAAGCAGTTTCATGCTCGGGTTGAGGCGGTGGAGGAGGGAGGCGTGGGCAAGGTAGGTAAACACGGTTGGGTTTCTCTCACGCCCGGAAGTAGCCCCGCCGCAAGGGGCGGACGTCTTCCACCGTGATGAAGGCTTTGGGGTCAAAATTGGTTACCAGGCGGCGGATTTCGGGCACCCGCTTGCGTTGCACGGTGAGGTTGAGCACGTTGACCGTGCCGTCGCGCCCGCGCCCGGCCACTTCGGTGACGGCGAAACCGGCCTCCCGCAGGCGTTGCGCCAATACCGCGCCGCGTCCGGGGCTGATTACCCGGATATGGCTGTATCCCATGGCCAGGCGTTCCTCCAGCCACATGCCCACCACCGTGCCGGTGGCAAATCCGGCGGCGTAGCCCACCATGTTCCACACGTTGTCCAGGTTGGCGAAAATCTGGCGGATGGCGACCACGAAGACCAGCGCCTGGAAGAAGCCCAACACCCACGCCATTAGCCGTTCGCCGCGGATGATTACCAACATCCGCACGGTGGCGATGGATACATCGACAATGCGTAAGGCAAAGATCAGCGCCGCCGAACCCGCTGCAGCCCAGGTGAGTGGTTGAAAGATCATGAGCGCCCTCCAATGCTGGCGCGCCAGATGCCGCGGCGCATCGGGCGCACCATTTCGGCGGTGACGAAAGCCTCTGGGTCGGTTTCGTCCACGATGGCCAGCACGTGCGGCATTTGCCGTTGCACGATACCGCAGTTGATCAGATCCACCGTGCCGTCGCGCCCGCTGGCTGGCACTTCGGTGAAAGCAAAACCGGCTTCTCGGAGGCGTTTGGCAATGGCAGCGCCCCGCTGGCGGCTGATGATGCGCAGATGCACATGCCCCAATCCCAGGCGGCGCTCCAGTTGGATGCCGACCACGCCGCCCGTCGCGTAGCCCAGCGCGTAGCCTGCCAGCACCAAGGGGTGGCTGACACCGGCTACCACCCACGTCAGCGCCATCACGAAGAGCAGCGCCTGCACGAAAGCCGCCATCCATGCCCAGCCTTTGTGCCCGTGCATCACCAGCAAGGTGCGCAAAGTGTCCAGGGTGATGCCTGCGAGGCGCATGGCGAAAATCGCCAACGCCGCCAACGGCGGGGAAGCCGTCAAGGTCATGCGCTTTCTCCTCCTTGCCGTTCGGCTTCTCGGCGGGCCTTGCGGCGCGCCCGGGCGACCAGGATATCCATGACCTTGTAAGTGCCGCAGCCGAGGAAATGCGCCGCTTTCCACATCCATTTGGGGTCGCTGCCGGGGAGAATGACATATTTGCCTCGCCTTATCAGGCGCAAGGTTTCTTCGGCGACCTGGTCTGCCGTCAACAAGCCGCCTGTCTCGGCCAGAATGCGTGTTTCCGGTGGTTTGAGCGGCATTTCGTAGTGCAGTTGCGGCGTGTCGGTGTCCGGCGGGAAAACGATGTGCGTCCGAATGCCATACGGTTGCAATTCCACCCTGAGGGTATCGGTAAAGCCCCAGACGGCAAATTTGCTGGGACTGTAGGCCGAATAGCCAAACACGCCCAGGAAACCGGCAACGGAGGAAATGTTGACGATGCGCCCGCTGCGGCGCGTCATCATATTTGGCACGAAGGCTTTGCAGACGTGTACCGTGCCGTAATAGTTGACTTCCATCAGTCGGTGAAACTTTTCGATCGGCAGTTCCCAAAAATATCCGGGATGGGTGATGCCCGCTGAGTTGATGATCCAATCGGGCGTGCCCATCTCGGCGTTCACGGTCTCGGCCATCTGTTGGACGGCCTGCCAGTCGGCCACATCGCACGTGTAGATGCGGTGACCTTCCCCCTCCAGCGAGGCCAGCGCCTTCTGCAATAAGCCCTCGCGGCGCGCCACTAAGGCTACTTTTGCTCCCAGCCGTGCAACTCGTTGCGCCAAGGCCAGCCCAATCCCGCTGGAGCCGCCGGTAATCAGGATCGTTTTTCCTGCCACTGTGAACTTTTTCATCGCGACCTCCCGCGCGCGGGGCGCAAATGGAGTACAATATGCGTACCCTTTATTCTATCACTCAGGAGCAGATGCCATGCGCTGGAAAATCCTTCTCACCGATGGGCTCAAGGCCGAGGGGCAGGCCATCCTGGCCCAGCAGGCCGAGGTGGACGACCGCAGCGGGATTTCGGCGGAGGAATTGCTGAAAGCGATCGGCGAATACGATGCCGTGATCGTGCGTAGCCGCACCAAAATCACCGCCGACGTGCTGGAAGCGGCTGCCCGGCTGAAGGTGGTTGGGCGCGCCGGCGTGGGGGTGGACAACATCGACCTGGAGGCGGCCAAGGCGCGCGGCGTCACCGTGGTCAACGCGCCGCAGGCTTCGACCAACGCGGTGGCCGAATTGGCTTTGGGGATGATGTTTGGCCTGGCGCGCCGTCTCGCCGAGGCCGACGCCAGCATGAAGCGCGGGGAGTGGTTGAAAAAGCACCTTACCGGTACGGAATTGCACGGCAAGACGTTGGGGGTGGTGGGCATGGGGCGCATTGGCAGTCGTGTGGGCGCTTTGGCGAAGGCCATTGGAATGCGGGTGATAGGCTACGACCCGCTTATCCCTGCCGAGGAAATCGCCCGTCGCGGCGCTGAGCCGGTGGCCGAACTGGACGACCTTTATGCCCAGGCCGATGTGATCACCCTGCACGTCCCGCTGACGCCTCAAACCCGTCACATGGTGAACGCCGAAGCCTTTGGAAAGATGAAGCGTGGCGTGTTCATCATTTGCGCTGCTCGGGGCGGGGTGATCGATGAGGAGGCGCTCTACGAGGCGCTGGAAAGCGGGCAGGTGGGCGGTGTCGGCCTGGATGTGTTCGCCACCGAGCCGCCGGGCGCGACGCCGTTGGTCACCCACCCGCGGGTGATTGCCACGCCGCACATCGGCGCGCAGACGAAAGAAGCCCAAACCCGTGTGGCTGAAGATATTGCCACGGAGGTGCTGGCCGCCCTGGCCGGGAAGACGTTGCGCTGGCGGGTTGTTTGAGCGATGACCAGCGGTCTGGTGTTGGGGCCCCTTGTGGGTGGGTTGAGCCATAACAGCGTCAATCTGTGGGCGCGGACCGATGGGCCGGCCATGCTCTACGCGTGGATTGGGCAGCAACCCGATTTGCGCGATGCGCGGCTGATGGCCGCCTCGTTGGTGGTGGCTTCGGCGGGTTTTGCCGGGCGGGTGGCGGTGCGACGGCTGGCACCCGATACCACTTATCATTATGCGCTCACCCTCAGCGATCAGCCACCTCCGCCGGAGAATGGGCCTTATCCTGCTTTTACGACGGCACCTCCCCCCGAAACACCCGCGGATTTCGCGTTTGCTTTTGGCTCGTGCTTTCTCCCTGGCATTTACAACGATGGAGCAACTTTCCGCAACCTGGCCCGTGTGCGAGAGCAACTTGGTTTGCGTTTTTTGCTCATGCTGGGCGATCAGATCTACGCCGACGCGTGGTGGAAGAACGGTATTCAGCGTGTGGCGCTTGATGAGGAGGACTACCGTCGGGTTTATCTGCACACCTGGGGGCATCCCGCCTGGCGGGAAACGCTGCCACACATCCCGGTGTTCATGACGATGGACGACCACGAAGTGGACGACGATTGGGCGTGGAGTTCGCGCGAACGCTATGAAGGATACATCCCCCGCTGGCATTTGTTCGAGCGTCTGCTGCGCCGTTTGCCTGCCGAAGCGCGCCACCTTTCCCATCGCCGCATTCAGGCCGCCATTCAGGTTTATTGGGAGCACCAGGGGATGCACGCGCCGCCTTTCATCCACCCGCCGGAGGGGGTGAAACACGACCGCCCGTTGATGTTGCCGGGCGACGACGGCCATTTTGCCTACACTTTTACTTTCGGACAGGCGGCCTTTTTCGTGTTGGATACGCGGACGCAGCGCGTCCACGGTCAGCGGATGCTCAATCGTTCCCAGTGGGAGGCGTTGGAAAACTGGTTGCTGGAAGTCAAGGACCGCTACCCGGTCAAGTTCATCGTTTCCTCGGTGTCGGTGCTTTTCGAAATCTGGGGCGATTTCACTCGCGACCGCTGGAATGGCTACCCCGACGAGCGGCGGCGTTTGTTGCACTTGTTGGCGGCCAACCGCGTGCGCAATGTGTTCATCCTGACGGGCGATCTGCACAGCGCGCATGCGGTGGAAGCAAAACTGCGCGTTCCCGATGGTGAACCGTTGACCGTATGGGAATTTTGTGCCTCGCCTTTCGAGCAAGTGCCCAACAAGTTGACGCTTTGGGCGGCCAAAAAGGTCAAGACTTATCCCATTGTCGACCAGAAGATCCATTTTCGCTTTTCTCGTCCCAACTTTGGCGTGGTGCGGGTGAACTTCGGCGGCGGGCAACCCCGTGTGCGTTACGAAATCTATGGAGATCAGGAGCCTACCCCCCATCATGTGGCGGAAATTCCTCTTGACCTTTGAGCGCGGCGGCTGTTTTTTGGTAAAATAGCCTCATCTTTCTCTGGAGTATGGCGTTGATAGGTTTTCTCATTTATCTTGTCAATCTTACTGCCAATGTCTTGGAACTGGTGGTGGTCATCGATGCAGTATTGTCATTCTTTTTGCATCCCCTGCATCCTGTGCGGCAGGCGTTAGGCCGCCTTACACGCCCCTTGTTGGCCCCCATCCAGCAAATCATTCCTCCCGTGGGCGGTTTTGACCTCAGCCCGATCGTGCTGATTTTTCTCATCGAAATTGTCCGCAGTGTTCTTGTCCGTTTATTATTCTCGCTGGCATTTTGAGGTGTTTGATGAAACGCGCTTTTCGCTTTCACAATGGGAAACGGGGATCGGCATTGGCCATCCGTGTGACGCCGCGCGCCTCGCGAGACGAAATCGCCGAGATTTTGAGCGATGGGACGATTCGTGTCCGGCTTACCGCCCCGCCGGTGGAAGGAAAGGCCAACCGTGCCCTGATCAAATTCCTGTCCAAGGTGTTGGGGGTGGCCCCTTCTCGGCTCGAAATTGTCGCCGGGGAGAACGGGCGCGACAAGTTGGTCTCGATCGTGGACATGGACGTCGAGACGGCGCAGGAGAAAATCTGGGCGTATTTTCGTGGGAGTGGGGGAGCGTAGCGAAGCCGTTTGTTGTAAATAAAAAGCCCCCGCGTGGAGGGCTTTTTTACGTGAACCCGTATTGAGCCGGCGGGGGAAGCTGAGCGCCTGCAATGGCAAGTTGCCATAAAGCCAGGAAAGCCGCATCGCGCAGCGGGCTGCCGCGCCCAAAGAGGATGGGATAGATTTCTTTTCCCCAGTCTTCGCCGGGGTAGTACGGCACGCGCTCCAGAGCCGCTTCTTTTTGAGAAGGGGTGCCTTCCAGCAGCACTTTGTGCAGTAGTGCCAGGGCTGCTTGGGGTGAGACGCCCATGCCGCGCTCGGCGGCAAATTCCAGCAACCAGGGCGCCTGGTGCAAGGGCCCCAACGGGCGGGGGACGAAAGGCGAAAGCGCCTTCATGTGTTCCAACAGGGCGGCTGCGGCGTCGCGTACCACCCATTGGCTGTCCTGGATCTGCACCTCGGCCAGCAGTTCGCGTGCCCAGCGCTCGGGCACCCGCGCCAGGCCGTAAACAGCCGCGCGTCGCACGCGGACGTCGTCTTCCAGATGGACGCCATCCCGCAAGGTCGCATACCCTTCACCGGGATGATTGGCAAACGCTTCCGCCGCGATCCGGCGTTGCATATCGTCGCCGTTGAGGATGAGCGCCGCTACGGCCTCCAGAGCCTCGGTCGTGCCGATGGCGACCAGCGCCAGGGCGGCGGCGCTTTGCACTGCCCGGCTGGGGTCGTACAGCAATTCGGCCAGAGCGCTCGCCGATTTGGCATCCCGTACTGCCCCGGCCCCCAACGCTGCCAGCCAACGCACGGTGAGGTCGTGATGTCCCATCATCTTGTGGAAAAGTATCCCCAGCCCTTTTTCTCCTGAAAGGGTCAATGCTGCTACCGCGCGCGCCCGTGCGTTCAGCGCCAGGGTGGTATCGTCCACCAAGGCTGCTGCGTAGCGCAAGACCTCGCCCCGCCAAGCACCTTCTCCACCCCGCCCGAGCGCCCGCGTCGCGGCCAGCGCTTTGGCGTGGGTGAGGGGATCGCTGTTTTCGAGTAACCCTAAGGCGACTTTGCCGCCGCCGCCCAAAGCGCCGAGAAAGCCCAAGGTCTCGGTGCGCCCTTCCCACCAATCGCCGTGCAACAGGCGTTCCTCGCCTCCCTCGGCGGCCAGGGCGCGCCCTGCCAGATAGTCGCGCAGCAGCGGATGGGCTATCCCCACCCGTTCGGTCG
>JALSPT010000065.1 GCA_026985785.1 Anaerolineales bacterium | reverse complement strand
CTTGCAGGGATTTTTCGGATAGATACTAAAGTGAAAATCCGGCAGACTACAATACGCCTTTCGTAGAGGGCAAACGCTCCCCACGACGGGGGTCCAAGGCAGTAGCCACATCCAGAGCACGCGCCAACGCCTTGAACAAAGCCTCAGCCTGATGGTGATCGTCCCGCCCATAAAGCACGCGGGCGTGCAGGTTGGCGCGCGCCGTCACCGCCAGCGATTCCAGGAAATGGGGCCACAGACTGTTGGGGATACCGCCCACACTGGGCGTATGCCAGGTAGCCTGCACCACGGCATAAGGCCGTCCAGAAAGGTCAACGGCCACGAAGGCCAGCGTCTCATCCATCGGCGCATAGGCGTGCCCCATGCGGACGATGCCCCTGCGATCGCCTAACGCCCGGTCAAAGGCCATACCCAATGTCAGCGCCACGTCCTCCACCGTGTGATGGGGGTCGATCACTAGATCGCCCTCGGCTTCCACGGTCAGGTCAAACAAACCGTGGACGGCGAGGTGACGCAACATGTGGTCGAGAAAGGGTAAACCGGTGGCAATGTGATGCTCACCATGCCCATCCAGAGCAAGTGCAATACGCACCTCCGTTTCATCGGTTTGGCGCACAACAGTTGCGGTCCGCATAACAGCCTCCTCCTGACAAAGCATTGAGGGAATTGTAGCACAAAGCCAACGGCAACAAAGATCACCCCCCAAGAGAAAAACAGCGCCACTCCCCTCCCCCTGCGCCCCCCATATCTGGGGAAAACAAAGACGACACGCCCCACATCCAGGGAAAAAGCGCTGCAAGCGTTGACAAAGAACGCCTGTTCTGGTAATATATTCCCGACTTATCCGTTGCTTCACCGCACACACGACCGCCTGCCTCTTTCCCAAGGAAGGGCTTCATGTCTCCGCGAAAACCCAGTACCAAGCCTACCCCCCTGGACGAACAGATCCTTGCCGTCATCGGCAAGTGGTTGGAAACGCGCGGCATCCCCCCCACCGTGCGGGAAATCCAAAAAGCGGTGCAAGCCTCGTCCACCTCGGTGGTGGACTATCACCTGCGGCGGCTGGAACGGCTGGGGTACATTAGCCGGGCACGCGAGGCCAACGGGCAGCGGACAGCCCGCAACATCCGCCTGCTCCGCAAACCCCACAACGTCACGCCCCGGGCAGAAGAAGATTTCGAAGGTCTGGCCGCCTTCGCCCGCCAGCGAAAGCAGCAAACTTCCGAACGCCCCTTGCAACCGCGCCGCATCCAAACGCCGCAAGCCGTGCTGCCCATCCCCGTCGCCGGGCGCATCGTCGCCAGTGAGCCCATCCCGTCCTTCCCCGACGCGTTCACCGACGAAACCGTAGAGGTGCCGGTTTCTCTGCTTCCTCGCGACACCAGCCGCCTGTACGCCCTGGAAGTGCGTGGAAACTCGATGATCGACGCCCTCATTGGCGATGGTGATATCGTGGTGCTCAAAGAAACCAAAGAAGCCACCAACGGCGAAATGGTCGCCGTATGGCTGAAGGACACCAACGAAAGCACCCTCAAGCACTTCTACGCCGAATATCGGGAAGGCCAACTCACCAAAATCACCTTGAAACCGGCCAACCCCACCATGCAGCCCATCGAAATCAGCAACCCCGAAGCGGTCGAGGTGATGGGAAAGGTCGTTTTGGTCATCCGTCGCACCGATGGCACCGTGGGCAAACCCCGCAGCAAGATGGGCTGAAGCGCCCGCCCTGACGACAAGCCAAGCCCCTGTCGTGCGCCGACAGGGGCTTGGTATTTGAGCAGGAAAAGGCGTTACTCTGCAGATTGGTCGAGCGCCTTGAGTTCCTGCTCAATCTCCTCCAGGCGCTGTTGCAAGTGGGCTTTGGCCTGCTCCAGCCAGGCCTTGCGCTCGGCAGCGGGCAAATCAACACCCCAGCGTCGCGCCCACGCGGGCGGGCCACCCCAGGGGGTCAGGTCCTCGTTCCAGGGCATTGCCCCTGCACGCCAGCCCGCCCGGCCATAGCCGGGGCCGTGCGCCCCCCACCCGCGGCCAAAGCCGCCACGGCGTCCACCTTTTCCAAAACCTCGTCCAAACATCGTTTCACCTCCTTGTGAAATTATGAAATCCAGGATATGCGATTCTACGAATAAGGTGGCGCAAAAAAAGAAGCCTCACCACCGACCTCGCCCTCGCCCACGGCGAAAGCGGCGCGGGCCCAACCCCATCGAAGGCTCCTCAGGCAACCCCTCAGCCAGACGAGCCAGCAAGGCCAACAGGTCGGCAACCAATTCGCTGCGTAGCGTGTAGCGCACCATCATGCCCTCGCGCTCCGCCTGCACCAAACCGACCTCGCGCAGCACCATGAGGTGCTGTGAGATGTTGGCCTGGCGACGCCCCAGCGCGGTGGTCAGATCCATCACGTACGCACCTTGCTCGGCCAGGTAGGCCAAAATCCGCAGACGCACCGGATGCGCCACCGCCCGGGCTATCCACGCTGCCCGCTCTGCCTGTCGGGGATCCTGCCACATTGCGGCCTCCTTATTCGCTACAGCGAATATACTCGCCTTTCCGCATTTTGTCAAGGGTTACAGAAAAATTGACGACAAGAAAAGATGCCCTCCTACGGGCCACCTCCACCACCCTCCGCGGGGGTCTGCCCTGAAGGATCCCAGACGTACACCCAATCGCCCAGCCGCGCCCAGGTGTAAAGCCAGTGCGCGTCCGCAATGCTCAGGTTCACGCAGCCATGGGAGGTCTTGTAGCCAAACATATCGTGCCAGTAAGCCCCGTGTAGGGCGCGCGTTTTGTCATAGTACATGGTCCAAGGGACATCCTCCAACTGATAATAATCCGACTTGTCGGCGGCAAACGCCCCCCGCATCTGAGTGGTTTCCAGCTTCTTGTAGATCTGGAAAAGGCCAGGCGGCGTCCAAAAAGGGGGCTCACCGGTCGAAACCAGCGTTGCGAACCGTAGTTTTCCCTCATCGTAAACAGCCAACGTCTGCTCGAACAGGTTGACCTCGATCCAGCGGTCCGCCTGCAAGCCGGGTGGTGGCGCGGCGCGGGGGAACACCAGCCCCACCGCCGTTTGAGGGATCCATTCGTCCGGCGCGACCATGTACCACGTGATGCCATTTGCCTGACGCTGAGCGTACACCTGAACGACCTCATACCGCTGGAGGACGTGGTGCGTGTGGTAACGGCTCCCGTAACCGGGCACCGTACGGGTGACCATTGTCCGCACCATCCAACCAAAGGGACGCTCAGGGGTAGCACTGAAGAGCAAACCGTGAAAGGATGAAGGGGTTACGGCCTGCAGATCACGCCCCCTCATCCACCAGCCGCGGGGATCCACCAGGTAGTAGGTGCGGTACTTATAAGAAGTCACCGAAGTGTACGAGACGTACACAAAGCCGGGGCGAAAATGCCGGGGACGATCCCCCTGGGCGGCAGCCTCCAAACCCGGATACAACGCGCGCCCACCGTCTTTGCGCACCCAGGCATAGTGCCATTGGCCAGGCAAAGCGTTCCACGAAGGCGGTAAAGGGCGGGCCGGCAACGGGTCGGGAGGATAAAGATACCCCACCGAGGCCATCCGACCGAGGTAAGCCGACGCCCCCCACGGTACGCAATCAACGGCGTAGCCCGCAGGGTAAACGCCCGGGGGACACAGCACCACATCCCCCGCGTGAGCCACAGGCGCAGGTGTGGGCGTAGCAGCCGCCAAACGCCCTGCCGCAACCCCTCGCGGGAAGAAGAACAACAACGCCGCCCCCATCAGAGCGGCGCCCAACATCCACCACCTTTTCATCACCCGCATTATAACACGGGGACGCAAGCCAGGCTTTTCGGC
>JALSPT010000064.1 GCA_026985785.1 Anaerolineales bacterium | reverse complement strand
ACCCCCGTGGGGGCACACCCGGCAACCGTTTTCCAGGCTGCCGGGCTTTTCTTTTGGGGGTACAATGGGGAGAAATCCATCGGGAGGTGTTTATGACCCGCATTGCCGTGCTCACCGGCGGGGGCGATGCTCCCGGCCTGAACGCCGTCATCCGTGCCGTGACACGCGCCGGCATTCTCACCCACGGCTGGGAAGTGTGGGGCGTGCGCGATGGCTACGATGGTTTTCTCAAACCTGGCGGCGTGTTTCGCTTACACCTGGAGGATGTCGAGCACATCCTCGGCCAGGGCGGCACCATTTTGGGCACCGCCAACCGCGGCAACCCTTTTGCCCGCAAAGTCGTCCGCAACGGCAAAGAGGTTATTGAGGATGTGTCCGACGAAGTGGTGGCGCGCATCCGGGCGCTGGGCTTTGATGCCGTCATTGTGGCAGGCGGCGATGGCACGCTGGGCGTGGCGCGCGACCTGGCCCACAAAGGGGTGCCCATTGTGGGCGTACCCAAGACCATCGACAACGACGTCTGGGGCACCGATGCCACTTTTGGCTTCGATACCGCCGTTTCCTGTGCGGCTCACGCCCTCGACCGCCTGCACACCACCGCCGAAGCGCACCACCGGGTCATGGTGGTCGAACTGATGGGGCGAGAAGCCGGCTTCCTCACCCTCTACGGCGGCCTCTCAGGCGGCGCGGACATCATCCTCATCCCCGAAATTCCTTTCCGCTACGAGGTGTTGTGCGAGACCATCCAAGCGCGCGTCCGTTGCGGCCACAAATCCAGCATCGTGGCCGTCGCCGAAGGGGCCAAACCGGAAGGTGGGCACGAGATCATTGCCCGCCCGGGCGACGCGATCGCGGTACCGCGCCTGGGCGGCATTGGTCAGGTCGTAGGCAAATACCTGGAAGAGGAATGCGGCGCAGAGACGCGCGTCACCGTCCTGGGGCATTTGCAGCGCGGCGGCTCGCCCTCGGCCTTCGACCGCTGGCTGGCCACCACCTTGGCGGGCGAAGCCGTGCGGCTGGTGGCAGCAGGGGCGTTTGGCCGCGTGGCCGTGTTGCGCAACATGCAGGTCACTTCTATCCCCCTGGACGAAGTGGCTGCCCATGTGCGGCGTGTCGATCCCGAATGCGATGCCATCCGCACGGCGCGGGAAACGGGCATCTGTTTCGGCGACCGCCTGCCGCCTGCCCCCTGCCCGCAGAAAGCCTGAAAACATAAGGCCGCTCACCACGAGCGGCCTTGTCTTTCTCTCAAGCGGCAGCGGCTTTGGGCTTGGGCGTGCCCCCCTTAGGCACCGGCGGCGGGAAGATGGCTTCGAACTCGGCGCGTGAAAGGGTCTCTTTTTCCAGCAACTGTTGCGCCACCGCGTCCAGTTTGTCGCGATATTTCTCCAACAGCGCCTTGGCCTGGGCATAAGCCTCGTTCACCAGCCGCCGCACCTCGGCGTCGATCTGCTCGGCAATCGCTTCGGAATAATCGCGCTGCTCGGCAATCTCACGCCCGAGAAAGACCAGTTCCTCTTTCTTTCCGTATACCAGCGGCCCCAACGAGTCGCTCATCCCCCAGCGGGTGACCATGGTGCGCGCCAGCCGCGTCACACGCTCCAGGTCGTTGGAAGCGCCGGAGGTGATGTCATCGAACACCATCTCTTCCGCCGCGCGCCCGCCCAGCAACCCCACCATGTCGGCAAACACCTTGCGGCGGGAGACCAGCATCCGGTCTTCCTCCGGCAGCGTGAGGGTGTAGCCCCCCGCCATCCCCCGCGCGATGATGGAGACCTTGTGTACCGGGTCGGCCTCGGGCAACGCCTGCATCACCACGGCGTGCCCCGCCTCGTGATAGGCCACGATGCGCTTTTCGCTTTCGCTGATTACCCGGCTTTTACGTTCCGGCCCAGCAATCACGCGCTCGATGGCCTCCTCGAAATCCTCTTGCATGATGACTTTGCGCCCTCGTCGGGCGGCCAGGATGGCGGCTTCGTTGACCAGGTTTTCCAGGTCGGCGCCGACAAAGCCGGGGGTAGAACGAGCGAGCACTTTCAGGTCCACATCAGGGGCAATGGGCTTGCCGCGCACATGCACCTTGAGGATGGCTTCGCGCCCGAGGATGTCGGGGCGGTCGAGCACGACGCGACGGTCGAAGCGCCCGGGGCGCAGCAGGGCGGGGTCGAGGATATCCGGGCGGTTGGTGGCGGCCATCACGATGATGTTGGTGTCGCTGTCGAAGCCGTCCATCTCCACCAACAATTGGTTGAGTGTCTGCTCGCGCTCGTCATGGCTACCGCCCAGCCCTGCGCCGCGCTGCCGCCCCACCGCGTCGATTTCGTCCACGAACACGATGCAGGGCGAGTGGCGCTTGGCCTGGTCGAACAGGTCGCGCACCCGGCTGGCGCCGACGCCGACGAACATCTCCACAAACTCCGAGCCGGAGATGGAGAAGAAAGGCACCCCGGCCTCCCCCGCCACGGCCTTGGCCAGCAGCGTCTTGCCCGTGCCCGGAGGCCCTACCAGCAGCACGCCTTTGGGAATGCGCGCCCCAAGGGCCAGGAATTTCTCCGGTTCTTTGAGGAACTCCACAACTTCCTGCAACTCTTCCTTGGCCTCGTCCACTCCGGCGACATCGTCGAAGGTGACCATCGGTCGATCGCCGCTGAACATGCGGGCGCGCGATTTGCCAAAGGCCAGCGCCCCCCCGCCCCCGCCCTGGCTCTGCCGCATCAGGTACCAGAACATCGCCACAATGAGGATGATGGGCAAGACATACATCAAGCCGGTGAAAATGTCCGGCCAGATGCTGGGCGGTTGGAAGTCCAGTTTGACCCTGTCGGGCGCAAGGTCTTGCGGCGAGACGCCCAACGCGCGCAGTTGCTGTAAAAAGCCCTCGCCCGGCTCGATGTGGGCTGAGCGTTTGGTGCCGTCTTTGTAAATCACGTCCACGCTGGTGGTGTTCACCACCATGCGGGTAATCTTGCCGGCGTGCAGATCGGCGGCCACCTGGTTGAGGTATAGTGGGGTTTCCTGTTGCCCCTTGCTGGCGTAACTGTACCACACCAGCCCGATCAAAGCGAGAAAAATCAGAATGGTAAGCGTCGTAGACGGCCTATTCCTGGGGGGAGCGTTCACACAAACCTCCGTTCAAACGTCAGAAAATGCAACCCACTCGCCATCTTTCTGTGCGTGTGGCGTTGCAAAGTCAGCGAAAAACCGCGCCAAGTTCAAATTATACCAGCCGCGCTTGCCGAAACACCGTGAAAGCACCTACAACGTGAACTCGATTTCAATTTTCTGCGGCTTGGGGGGGTGGAGCCGCCGCTCGATCTCTTTTTCAATGGTTTCCTGGTCGGGTACCAATCCCTTGGCCGCGCGCTCACGCTGGCAAGCCTCGCAAGGACACAATTTCCGCAGGTAATCCCAGTTGTAGATGCCGTAACGGTGGCCGTCTTCCCAAATGATGTTGATACCGTAATTACCCACCGCCTCGACGGTTTTGATCTGGGCGCGCTTGCCCTCAATGGGGGGCAAGTAGAAAACCACGGGGTCAGGGTCGTGGCGCATGTTTTCATGCCCACCGGCGCATTCGGCGCAGGGGCAGGCGTGGCGCAGTAGCGAAAACGTGTAGGTGCTGACGTGCCCGTCTTCCCACGTAATGGTCATCAAGCCTTTTTGACGGTCAGCGGTAATGGATTGAGGACGGATCATCCTGCTCATGGTGCTTTGCTCCATTTTAGGGATGGGAGGGTATCTTACCACAAGGCTGCGGCCTGGGCGAGGAAGGCTTATCAAAGGGGTGCACTCAAATGTTGTAGATAAGGCTATCGTATGGCCAGATCTCTCCCCACCCCCTGGCGGAGGCTTGTCCTTCGTTAGGACAGCCTCCGC
>JALSPT010000063.1 GCA_026985785.1 Anaerolineales bacterium | reverse complement strand
CCATGACCCTCCACACCTTCTTCCATCCCCACGGCGTCGTTGTCATCGGCGCCTCGACCGACCCCACCAAATTGGGCTACGGCGTGGCCCGCAACCTGCTGGAAGGCGGCTTCCCCGGCGCCGTCCACCTGGTCAACCCCAAAGGCGGCACCCTGCTCGGCCACCCGCTCTACCCCTCGGTAGCCGACGTGCCCGACCCGGTGGACCTGGCGGTGATCCTCATTCCCGCGCCCGCGGTGCCTCCGGCGCTGGAAGCCTGTGGCCAGCGCGGCATCCGGGCGGCGATCATCGCCTCCGGCGGCTTCCGCGAAACCGGTCCCCAGGGAGCAGAACTGGAAGCCGCCTGCCTGGAGATCGCCCATCGCCACGGCATCCGCCTGCTGGGGCCCAATTGCATCGGCCTGGTGGATACCCACCTGCCGCTGGACACCACCTTCCTGCCGCCGCCGGGGCCGCCAACGGGCGACATTGCCTTCGTCACCCACTCCGGCGCGCTGGCCGCAGCGGTCATCGACTGGGCGCGCGGTCAGGGCTTTGGCTTCTCCCGGCTGGTCAGCCTGGGCAACCAGGCCGACGTCAACGAAACCGACATCCTCCCCATCGTGGCGGCGGACGAGCACACCCGCGCGGTGACCATGTATTTGGAAAGCGTGGCCGCCGGGCGGCGCTTCGTCGAAACCGCGCGAGATGTGGCGCGGCGCAAACCACTCATCGCCCTGAAAGTGGGGCGGTCGGAAGCCGGGCAGCAGGCCGCCGCCTCGCACACCGGCGCCCTGGCGGGGCAAGAGCGCGCTTTCGACGCCGCCTTCCGCCGGGCGGGCGTGCTGCGTGCCGACCGGGTGCAGCAAATGTTCCACTGGGCGCAGGCGTTGGCCTGGCAGCCGCTCCCGCGCGGCGATCGGGTGCTCATTCTCACCAACGCTGGCGGCCCCGGCGTGACCGCCGCCGACGCCGTAGCCGCCGAAGGGCTGCGCTTAGCGCGCCTCACACCCCAAACCGAAGCCCTGCTGCGCGACCTGCTGCCGCCCGCCGCCAGCGTTCACAACCCGGTGGACATGCTGGCCTCGGCCTCGCCGCAGCAATACGCCCGCGCGCTGCAACTCGGCCTGAGCGACCCAGGCGTGGACATGGTGATGGTCATCCTGCCGCCGCCGCCGATGTTCAGCGCCGGGGCGGTCGCCCGTGCCATGATTCCCCTCATCCAGACCGCCGACAAGCCGGTGGTGGTGGTGCCGATGGGCGCGCCGCTGGTGGCCGAGGCGGTGGCGCACCTACGGGCAGCGCGGGTGCCCGAATACCGTTTTCCCGAAGATGCAGCCTCGGCGTTGGGCGCGCTCTACCGCCGCGCCCGCTGGCTGCAAACCGCCGATCAGCCGCCGCTGCAACCCGTCGACGAAGCCGCCGTTTCCGAGGCGCGCCGCCTGTTGGAAGAAGACGCCACGCCTTCCGAGGGTTGGCTGCCGCCGCAGACCGTGCGCGCCCTGCTGGCTGCTTACGGCATTCCCACCCCTGCCGAGGCGGTGGCGCATAGCGCCGCCGAAGCCGCCCGCCTGGCCGCCGAAATCGGCTTTCCCATCGCGCTCAAGGTGATTTCGCCCGACATCCCCCACAAATCGGATGCCGGCGGCGTGCTTCTGGGGCTGACCAGCGCCGAAGCGGTGGCCTCGGGTTACGAAGCCATGCTGTCCCGCCTGCGGGCGGCCTTCCCCCAGGCGCGGCTGGAGGGCGCGCTGGTGCAGCAGATGGCCGCCGAGGGACAAGAGGTCATTGTGGGCAGCGTGCGCGACCCGCTTTTCGGGCCGCTGGTGATGTTCGGCAGCGGCGGCGTGGAAGTGGAGGGGTTGGGCGATGTTGCCTTTGCCCTCGCGCCGCTGACCGCCGCCGACCGCGACCATCTGTTGGCCGCCACCTGGGCCGGGCGCAAACTGGCCGGTTTTCGCCACCTGCCGCCCGCCGACCGCGCCGCAGTGGAAGACGTGCTCGCCCGCCTGGCGCAACTGGCCGCCGATTTTCCCACCTTGACCGAAATCGAAATCAATCCCCTGCGCGTCCTCCCCGCGGGACAAGGGGCGCTGGCGCTGGATGCCCGCGCCCGGCGCGCATGACCCTTGTGTCCTCCTGCCATGACCACCCCACCGCCCCACCCTTCCATCGCCCAGGCCATGGCCGCCTACCTCGACGGCGTGATGCTGGCGCGCAGCGCCAACACCGCCCGCACTTACCGCAACGCGCTGCAGGCCTTTGCTCACACGCTTCAGGCGCACGACCTGCCGCCGGAGAAAACGCCGGTGGCCGACCTGCCGGAGGACGCCATCGCCTGGCTGGCCGCCGACCTGAAAACCCTCGCGCCGGCCACCGAGCGGCTCTACCTGACCGCCGCCGCCGGGTTTTATGAATACCTGGCCGCCGAACAACTGGCCTCCATCAATCTGCCGCGCGTGCGGCTGCTCATCCGCCAGCGAGCGCGCCGCGCCGGGGTGCGGCTGCCTCAATTTCCCCGCGAAGCCATCGAACAGGTGCTGGCCTACGCCGCCCACCTCCACGAGCAGCCCACAGAGCACGACGCCGAGCGCCTGCGCAACCTGCGTGACCGCGCCTTCCTCCTCACTCTGGCCGACACCGGGCTGCGCGTCCACGAAGCCTGCGCCCTGCGCCGCGGCGACATCGACTGGCACGAAAGCCGCGCCGTCATCATCGGCAAAGGCGACAAACAAGCCGTGGTGCGCTTCTCCCGCCGGGCGCTGGCGGCATTGCAAGATTATCTCCAGGCACGCAACACCCTCGACGGCGCTTCGGGGCGCCCCCTGCGGGCGCTGCCGCTCTTTGCCCGCCACGACAAAGCCGCGGGCAAAAAAGTCCTGCCCATCAGCACGGCTACCGGACGCAACATCGTCGCCCAGCGGGTGCGCGAGGCCTTGGGCCCCGAGGCCGTCGGCACCATTACCCCCCATTCCTTCCGTCATTACTTCGTCACCACCGTGCTCATCGGCAGCGGCGGCAACCTCAAATTGGCGCAGGAACTTGCCCGCCACAGCAACATTGCCGTCACTCAGCGCTACGCCCATCTTTCGGACGACGAACTGGACCGCGGCTATTACCGCATCTTCGAGGGACAACCACCGGATGAGCAGGACTGACCCCCCTCCCGTGGGCATTTTCTGGGAATGCACCCAACCCTCTTGTGGTTTCCGCTTCGTCGAAGCCCCCCTCTCAGGCCCTCCCCCGGCAACACGCCCCTGCCCTCGTTGCGGCGCGCCCGCCGTGGTAGAAGCCACGGTACCGCCGCCTCCACCCCGCTCTCCCACCGGCGAGCCGCCCCCACCTCAGGTCGCCGTGCTGTTGGATAACCTGCGCTCGGCCTACAACGTTGGTGCCGCTTTCCGCATCGCCGATGCAGCCGGCCTCCGGCATCTCTACCTGGCTGGCATTACGCCTTCCCCCAAACACCCCGGCGTGGGCAAGACCGCTTTAGGCGCTCAGCGCGCCGTGCCGTGGAGCCATCACCCCAACAGCGTGCGGCTGGTGATCACCCTGCAAACCGAAGGCTGGGCAATCTGGGCTTTGGAAACGGGCCCGGCCAGCCGCCCGTTGGACGAGTTGCTGGGCACCGCCCTACCGGAACGGCTGCTACTGGTGGTAGGCAACGAAGTGGCCGGCGTGGATCCGGCCATTCTCCATCGCGCCGATGCCGTCGCGGCGTTGCCCATGTGGGGCGTCAAAGCCTCGCTCAACGTCGCTACGGCGCTGGCCGCGGCCATCTATCGCCTGCGTGCCAAGGGATGCGCCCCCACCGCCGACTGACCCCCAACGGCAAAAGGCGTTCGGGCAAGGCTTGCCCGCCAACCTCGCCCGAACGCCATCATCAACCTGCTCACTCCACCGAG
>JALSPT010000062.1 GCA_026985785.1 Anaerolineales bacterium | reverse complement strand
AAATCAACGGCTCGCACCTGCGCTCGGCCACCGACGGCACGGTGCAGGCCATTGGCAAGGTGGTGCAGCGCAGCCGCAATTTCATCGTGCATCAGGTGGAAATCCGCCACAAGGAAAGCGGCCAGTTACTCTCGGTGTGCCGGGTGACGAATTTTTACAAGCGTGCGCTATGATCTCCTTCGCGAGGGGTGGTGAAAAACTTGTCGGGTCTGACTTTCTAAGGGCGTTGGAGCGGTTCGCTGGCCGCGTCGAGAGCGGCGATTTCGTCGTCGCTCAGACGCCAGCCTAAAGCGCCGGCGTTGGATTGGGCTTGGCGGGCGTTTTTCGCACCGGGGATGGGCACGGTGCCTTTGCAAATCGCCCAGTTGAGGGCAACTTGGGCCGGTGTTTTGCCGCCGTGGGCCTGCCCAATTTCGCGCAGCAGTCCGATGAGGGGGCGAATGCGTGCCAGGTAGGCCCGTGAATAGCGGCGGTTGCGCACGCCGCCGGGGGGATTTTCGGGAGTGTACTTGCCGGTGAGTAGCCCCATTTCCAGCGGGCTGTAAGCGATGAGGGTGATACCCAGTTCACGGCAGGCATTGAGTACACCGTTACGTTCTGGGGCGCGGTGCAGCAGGCTGTAGTGCACCTGGTTGGAGGCCAAAGGCACTCCTTTGGTCTGCAGCAGGGCGTGGGCACGACGCATTTGCTCGGCGTTGTAGTTGGATACACCGGCAGCGCGTACCAGCCCTTCGGCGACCAGCTCGCCCAGGGCGCTGACCCAAAAGTCGGTGCTGCGCGGCGGCCAGGGGAAGTGGATTTGGTAGAGGTCGACGCTTTCCAACCCCAGGCGTTTCAGGCTAAGTTTCAGCGCCCGGCGCATGGCAGCGCGTCGAAGTCGCCAGGGGAAGGGGAAAAATTTGGTCGCGATGACCACCGGCTGTTCACTTTGGGCAACCATCTCACCCAAAAAGCGCTCGGCTCGCCCCATGCCATAGACTTCGGCGGTATCGAAGAAGGTGATGCCTTCGGCGACCGCGGTGGCAAAAGCGGAGCGCACGTCGTCGGCGTGGTAATCGCGCCCGTAATTCCAGAAGAAACGGTCACCCCAGGCCCAGGTGCCGATGCCCAAGGGGGAGATGAGGATATTGGTTCGTCCAAGTGGAACGGTTGCAGGGGAATTCATGGCTTGCCTTGGGAGGGAGGAAGGACGAAGCGGGGCGGTGCTTTCTCAGCGTAGCCCGCCCCGCCGTCGTAAGCAGGTGAGGGGGTTATTCTTGCACGAATTGGGCGCGCAGCACTTTCTTGTCGATCTTGCCCACGCTGGTCTTGGGCAGGCTTTCGACGAATTCGTAGCGCTCGGGGATTGCCCATTTGGCAATCACGCCCTGGTCGGCATATTGCTTGAGGTGGGCTTTCAGGCCATCGGCATCGACGCTTTGCCCCTCTTTGAGTACGATGATTGCCAGGGGGCGTTCGTCCCATTGGGGGTCAGGGATGCCGATCACGGCGGCTTCGTCCACGGCGGGGTGCAGGCTGAGCAGGTTTTCCAGTTCCAGCGAGGAGATCCACTCGCCGCCGCTCTTGATGACGTCTTTCAGGCGGTCGACAATTTGCACGTAGCCGTGCTGGTCGATGACGGCCACATCGCCGGTGTGTAGCCAACCGCCGGCCCACAGTTTTTCGGAGCGTTCGGGATCCTTGTAATAACCGGGGGTGAGCCAGGGCGTGCGCACCACGATCTCGCCCTTTTCCTGCCCGTCGTGGGCGACGTCTTCCCCGGCTTCGTTGACGATGCGCAAATCCACCAAGGGGATGGGCACGCCGGTTTTGATGAGGTAATTCAGTTTTTTGTCATCGTCCCAACCCTCCATGTAGGGTTTGAGCATGGCCAGGGTGAGGATGGGCGCGGTCTCGGACATGCCGTAGCCAGCGGAAATTTTGATGCCCAGGTCGGCAGCCCGCTTGGCGAGGCCTTTGGTGAGCCGGGCGCCACCGATGATGACTTTCCATTGGCTGAGGTCGTATTTTTCGATGCCCGGCGCGTTGATGATCATCTGCAGAATGGTAGGTACGCAGTGGCTGAAGGTTACTTTGTGGGTGAGGATGAGTTTGAGCAGCATTTGGGGCTCGTAGCGGCCAGGATAGACCTGCTTCAGCCCTAACATGGTGGAGATGTAGGGCACGCCCCAGGCGTGCACGTGGAACATGGGCGTCAGCGGCATGTAGACGTCGTGTTTGGTGATGCCGCCGTAGTCGCCGAAGACGCCCAGTGAGAGAGCGCCGGAGAGACCGTGCAAGGTAAGTTGTCGCTGCGTGAAGTAAACGCCTTTGGGCTTGCCGGTGGTGCCGGTGGTGTAGGCTAAGGTGGCCTGGGTGTCTTCCGGCAGGTCGGGGAGCGCCTCCAGGGGTTGAACACTATTGATCCATGCTTCGTAGTCCAGGTCGGTGAGCGGGGTTTCTGGCGGGGTCTCTTTGTCGGTAATGATGATGTATTGGCGGACGCTGGTCAATTGGGGAGCAAGTTGGCTCACCAAGGGGAGGAAGTCTTCGTGGAAGATGAGGATTTCGTCCTCGGCGTGGATAACGGTATAAGCCAGGTCGGCAGGGGCCAGCCGGGGGTTGATGGTGTGTAAGATGGCGCCTACGCCGGGGATGCCGAAGTACATTTCCAGGTAGCGGTGGCTATCCCACTCGATCACGCCGACTTTGGTGCCGATGGTGGCGCCCGCGGCCTTGAGGGCTGCGCCCACCCGCAGCACGCGTTGATACATTTCGGTGTAAGTGTATTCCCATTGGTCGCGATAGTAAATTTTCTGCTCGGGGTACCAGCGGACGCCATGCTCCAGCATCCGTTTGAGCAAAAGTTGGTAATCGTAAGCGGGCATAAGGTCACCTCCTGGCGTGTTGATTGGGCGAAAGAGTTGTGTTTTTCAGTATAGCATGAAACCTTGACGGCCAGGGGGATTAAACACGCAGTTCCCGCATTGCGGGAACTGGACGTGTGGGGCGAGTGGGAGTCGAACCCACACGGGGCTTGCGCCCCAGAGGATTTTAAGTCCCCGGCGTCTGCCTATTCCGCCATCGCCCCAGGGGTGGGGTTATTCTACCTGCAGGGCGGCAATAGCGTCAAGCCACTGTTGCAGCCTCTTCCCCTTTGCAGGTGAGTTTGCCCTTCAGCCAGCAGCGCCATTCGCGGTTTTCCCATACGATGAGGATGGGGGCGGCATTGAAGATGGAGGAGTAGGTGCCGCTGAAGATACCGATCAGCAGGATGATCACGAAGTGCCGGGTGGTCACACCGCCGAACAGCGCCAGGGTGAACAGGGTGAGCATGACCGTCAATTGGGTGTTGATGGAGCGGTCGAGGGTCTGCACGATGGAGTGGTTGACAAGGGTTTCGTAGGGTAGGCGGCGGTAGCGGCGGCTGTTTTCCCGGATACGGTCGAACACCACGATGGAATCGTGTACGGAAAAGCCGATGATGGTCAGCAAGGCTGTGAGGAACATGGCGTCGGCTTCCCAGTGCAGGAAGTGGCCGAAAATGGCTTCCATCCCAACCGTCACGGCGACGTCGTGCAGCATGGCGATGATGGCCGCGGTGCCGTAACGCACGGCGTGCGGTACGCCGCGGAAGGCATAGGTGATGTAGAGCAGGATGGCGAGGGCCGAAAGCGCCACCGCGCCTGCCGCCCGTTGGGCAACCTCTTTGCCGACGGAGGGACCGACGCTGGAAAATTGCACCACCTCCGCCTTGCTGCCGAATTTCTTTTCCATCGCCCGCATCAGTTTGTTCATCGTGGCTTCGTCCATGCTTTTGGAGCGTACGATGATGGTGTTGTTGGTGGTGGTTTGTACGGTGGTGTCGCCGATGCCAAATTCTTTGTAGAGGGCAATGACTTCTTCCGGTGGGGGGGCAGCTTTGTCAAAGCGGACTTC